>NZ_JAYWCU010000119.1:0-16357 GCF_043780375.1 Emticicia sp.
GTGGTAATAAATCCATCCTAAGAGAAAAATTGACTAAAAACTGGAAGTTAATACCAGCAATATTTAAGTAACCTTTTTTTTTATGAACAAACCCTGATAATAGTAGTACAGTTATTTTCATGTCAAATTTTTATTTATGAAAAATTTAGACTGTAAAATTACCAAAAAGTAGAAGATTAATTTCAAATACAATAAAAATCAATTTACCACACAAAATTGTTAACCAATGAGTGGGTTACTTTATCAAAAAAAAATAAATTTACTTATATTTGGTTTCGTAAAATGAATAAACAAAATATTATTAAATTTTAAAAAAGCCTTCCCCACCTCCAAATCTGCTTTAGAAGATTTGGAGGAAAAGAATAAATGATTAATTTGATTCAATTAATTACAATCTACCAGCGTAAACTTCTGAATGTTAGCTTTATTCGCATCATCAACTGAGGTACTTTCAGTAATATACCCTTGTGAATTGACTTTTACATTGGTGATTTTATTCTTGCTATCAAAAACCAGCTTGCCATCATTATCGGCATAATACACTTCAGAAACAGAACCTACATTACCATCAGCAGATTGCCAAGAAAATCCTGTCAGAACATCAAAAGGTAAGCCATTGTTGGCAAGTAATGCCTCTGGTGATTTTGCCATTCCCACGGGTTTGTTAACAAGTTCAAAGTATTTATTGCCTTTTAGGTCTGCATAGCCTCGTTTTGTCATAATGCCATTAATATCATACTCAAAATATTGCTTGCCGTCAGCATTAGGATCGCCCGTTTCGTAAGTAAATTCTGCGATTCTTCCGGCGGCATCGTATTTGATATTGTTTATACCTTTGCTACCATCGGCAGAAGTATAGCTTGATTTCGAGATTTTTCCATTGGTATAGGTATAATTTTCTGAACCATTTGCCTTGCCATCAAGTGTATAAACTGATTTGGTGAGAAGTCCTGCGTTATCATACGTGAAAGAATATACGTACTTAGAAATGTCGCCCGCCCCAGTACCATCAAACTCACGAGTCATGGTTGTTATTTTTCCATTGGCATCGTAGGTGTAGGTATGCTTGTTGCCATTGCCACGGTCAATTGTCGAGACTTTGCAAGGCGGTGTCGTTTCTACTTTTTTACAGGAGAAAGCTAAGAGTGCTACAAGTAGCGTGAGGAGTTTGATTAGAGTTTTCATTTTGATTTTTTGAAATTTAGAATTTAAAAAACTAGTTACATCCTCCAATTTCAGCTTTGAAAACAGTACCATTGTCTGCCTTGAAACCTGCATTGAGTTGAATATTTTTTGCTTGATAAGTTACTTTAGCTGTGCCAGTTATTTTGTTGGTGGCTGTTATTGAGCCGTTGGTGCTATTTGCTTGTCTGGTTATTATACCTGAGTTAATATCATCGGATGTGCTGGCGAGTGAAAGATTTGGAGGGCACGAATAAATTGTTATTGTCTTGCTTGCTGGTGCGGAAACGCATACTTTTTCCCTGCACGATGCAGTGTAAACAGTCGTTGCTGGGGGTATATCCAATATACTTGCTGTGCTACCATTGGTTGCTCCTGCACTCGTTATATTTCTATAATTCCACAATATTTCATTCGCACAATTATTATTGAGCAATGAAACTTGAGTGTTAGGGTAAACTACATCATAAGCTGAAATGATAATTGGTGCTGGAATTGGATTGGTAGTTAATACATAAACACCAATATTTAATGAAGGTCTACTTGAATATATTTTGTTTTCAACGATAGAACTTGGGGTACGCATAGCCGCTTGAAAATTAGGTATCTGCTTAGTGCCATTAGTTGTACCATCAGTTTTCCACAGATACTTATCAGCACTTCTATATTCAATAAAATAAAATTCGTTCCCTTTTACTATAAATGGGGAGCTAAAATAAGAATTGATTGTAAAAGATTTGACCAATTGAGTTCCAAAGCGTGTTCCGTCACTTTTCCAAAGGTGCGAACCATTGCCTACTCCAATTCCAGCCCCCGCTGCAAAAAACAAAGTATTATTAAAAACAAGAAAATTTCTCGGTCCGCTTCCATATGAACCCTCAACTATATCTTTAACCATTTGAGTTCCTGCCACAGTTCCATCAGTTTTCCAAAGTTCATTTCCTTTATCACTTGTTGAAAACCCAAAATAGAGATAGCTATTCCAAGCGACAGATTCAAAACGGCCAGACGTTGTGCTATTATTTTTTAAAAGTATAGTACCACTTGGTGTTCCGTCGGTTTTATATAATCCCCATACAGCACCATCATTTGCATAAAAAAATACATTATTGCCTATTGAATTTAATCCTGTAATACCACCTTCATATCCCATTTCAAAGCTCTTTAAAAGAGTAGTACCAGCAACTGTACCATCAGTTTTCCATAGTTCCATTCCATAAGAAGAATTTCTAACAGAAAAATATAAAAACCCATTGTTAACAAATAAATTATCTACTTCACCAGTGGAAGATGTATTCAAAAAATAATAAATATTACTTTTTAGTAAAACAGTGCCAGCAACTGTACCGTCTGATTTCCATAAGTCAAGAATACCACCACTATCTCTACGTACAGTAAAAAAAAAGGTATTGCCAATATTGGCACTCATTTCCATTATTTCGGTCAGGTAAAGATTGGGAATATTAGAAAGTTTAATTGTTCCCGCATTTGTGCCATCAGTTTTCCAAACTTGTGTAGATGTGCCATCAAAAGCAGTGAAGTAAACTATCCCATTTACGTCTTTACCTCCTTTGAGGTAAGCATCACCATCTTTTACATTATTGTTTGAAAAATAGAGGGCTGTATTTGCAATATTTCCATCGGTTTTCCAAAGACTATTACTTTGATTAGTACCATTATTAGCCGTTTCGGTAAAATGTAATGCTCCATTATAAACGAATTGCTTATCATAAGAAGTGCCTGTCCCTGTACCTTTAAAGGCTTCATCAATGTACGTAGTCAATGAAACACGCCTAATTGAAGCTGTAATCGGATTGGTACTATTATTGTAAATATTATAGTAAATATAGTCCCCAAAAACAACTAAATTCATCATTTTGCCTTGACCTATACTGATTCCCCCATTCAATGCCCCATTTACTCGATAATAGTAGCCATCATAATTATAGTAAAGGTTATTGCCAATTTTGTATAAATCGGCATATTTTCCACCAGTAGCAGTACCAATATTAAATTTAATTACTGTGCCAGCACTTGTTCCGTCTGTTTCACAAACAGACCATTGAAAAGTTGTACTGCTTAATGTGAGAAAGTAAGATTTTGTTCCAATCAAAATGAATTTATCACTTCGTGGGTTACTCCCACCTGAACCAGCTACAATATCTTTAAACAAAGCAGTTCCAGATGTAGTACCGTCTGTTCTCCAAAGCTCTGCTCCATTTGTACCATCATTAGCCTGAAAGTACAAAAAGCCATTTAAAACAGAAAAATATCCAGCGTTACTCCCTCCACTTCCTGAAGCGATATCTTTCAAAATTGTTGTACCAGCAGTTGTGCCATCACTTACCCAAATTTCATTTCCATAAGTTGATGAGTATGCTCCAAAAAATAGTTTTCCATTGAATACCGTGATTCCTTGGGGTTCTACATTTTTTACCAAAGCTGTGCCAGCGGTTGAGCCATCGGTTCTCCAAAGACCAAAAATATTAGATGAAGATCCTGAAAAATATAATATCCCATTTAGTTCAACATAACCGCCAGATACTAAATTATTTTTGATTATAGTAGTACCATCTATAGTTCCATCTGTTTTACAAAAACCCGTTAGACTTCCTGGACTTGAATTATTAAAATATACAATATTACCAACCAATTTATAATCAGTACTGGACTGCCTCATAGTATAATTTGCAATTTTAAAACTACCATTTGATGTACCATCACTTCTCCATAAGCCCGACGAAGTACCATCATTAACATTAAAATAGAGTAAATTACCAATTTTTAGTATTACATGATTTTCAATACCAACACCACTAAAATTTATCACTTTGTAAGTTCCAATTGCGGTTCCGTCAGTTCTCCATAAATCGTCAACACCAAATCCATCAATATCATCAGAGGCAGTAAAATACCAAATACCATTCAATTCAGCACCATCACCATATGAAACAAAGTCAATTTTTTTAGCATTAATATTTTTGACCATCGAAGCATTATTCATGTTCAAATCAGCTTTCCATAGTTCATATCCATAAACTGGTTGGTTCTTGGTAAAATAAAGATTAGTACCCGATTTAATAGGTGTTGAATAGTCAACTTTCTCCCAATGCTCGACACAACTTGTAGATGGTGCATTGACTGTAATGGCAACAAAAGCTACATCTGATTCACATGTATTATTGACACATTTTGCTGAATAAACCGAACTTGTACTTGGACTTACCGTTCTTGATAATGAAGTCGAGTTATCTTCCCATAGTAAACTGTTTGGTGAAGCACAAGCATTTGAGGTCAGCGTAACAGCAGTGTTTGGCTCTACGGCAGTTGATATACTTTGGGTTAAAGTTGGCTTAGTTATAGGGGTTGGAAGATTTACATTAATTAAACCAAACATACTTGGACAAGCTGTACCATCATCACAGGCAACTGCATATTTACCACTACTTGCCGCTTCAATGATAGACGTAGTTTCTCCATTACTCCATTTATACGTGCCACTGCAACCAGATGATGTTAGAAAATTAGATGATGGGTAGCAAGTATTTTCAGTACTATTGATGGATTGCACAATTGTATTACATGAATTATTCTCACAAGTTGTTCCATTTATTTGAATAGCCACTTTTATATTATCAGCATTCCTAATCCACCAAGCATTGCAAGGAGGGTTATTTCCAAAAAAAGTTACTTCTGTGTGAAATAATTGCATATTTACACCTTGATAACCTGTAATTATCTGTGTGATTGTCCAAAAATTATTAATTCTGGTTACAAAAACAGTTTTATAGTGAGGACCATAAATATCTACAAAGTATGAATCCAATCCATGATAATAGTTAGTACCAGCATCAAATGTTGTTGGTGCAAGCGTATTGCTTCCGTTTACATAATTGCCTACATTATAAGTTGCATCATACGAATTTGTTCCTGAGATTATGATTTGTCCAACAACTTCACTTACCCCAAAGCAAGCAAAAATCACGAATAAACTTATTTTTTTCATTTTTAATTTATTTAAAGATAACAAACTGACTATCAACCATTTATTCCCTATTTCACCACCACCTCATAAAAATCGCTCAAATTATTGCCCTCTATAAAGCGACTACCCAAGCCAATATAAGCCTTGCCTTTGTAGGGAATACACGAAGCATAAAATCTGCCTTTTTTGGTATCATCAACTGCAGCCATTTCTCCTGCCAAAGTCCAATTATCAATTTTAGAGTCATATTTATAATAATCATTACTTCCCCCCATATTTAGTCCAGTAATCCCACCCGATACATAGCCAAAGTCGCCAATAGAAAAACCAACTGCACGGCTCAGACCTTTATTAAAATCTCCTTTGCGAGCCCATTTATCAGCAGTTGGGTCGTATTCATAAAAATCTTCTAATTTCTTCAAGAAATTATCTTCTCCACCTCCCACATAACCTTTGCCGCCAATAGCAAATGCAAAAGCTCGGCAACGTGCAGCTCCACCAAAAGATGCTTTCTTTGTCCATTTGTCAGTTTTGGCATCATATTCCCAAAACTCGTTGGTATTTATTGGTGAAAATGGGTCTATATTTCCAGTGCCGAAGTAACCTTTGTCCCCGATTGTAAAATAGATAGGTTGGTCACGGAGTGTGCCTGTGAAGTCTTCTTTTTTAGTCCATTTATTAGTCGCAGGGTCATATTCGTAGAAATCTTTATACAAATCCCCCCTGGTCAGACGGTCATAATTTGTACCTAAGCCCACGTAAGCCTTTCCTCCAATCACAAAAACAATGGCATTGGCACGTGAACTGCCAGGAAATTCGGCAATGGCTTTCCATTTATTGGTAGCAGGGTCGTACTCATAAAAATCTTTTGAAACATTACTAAAACCCTGAAAAGAAGCGTAGCCCGAACCAACATAAAGTTTATCACCGATGGCAAACGATACTGCATTGCTTCGCTCTGCTCCCATAAATTTCTCTAAGGCTTTCCTACCATCTGGCATAAAAGCCTTTATTGTTGGTGTAGGCGTGGGTGTAACTATTGGCGTAGTGGTAGTTGGTGCAGGAGTATCGGTTTTTGAGCAAGCCAATAAAATAGTTCCAGCAAAAAATGTAAAGTAAAGTTTGATTGATATTTTCATTGTTTTATATAATTGAGTTTTGCAAAAAATATTTTTTAGTGTTTTACGAATTTTCAAGACTTTCTCTCAAAATCTTATATTTTCGTCTTGAAACGGGCAAAATCTGTCCGTTAGTCATCAATACAAAGGCTTCATTTTTCATTGAGCTGACTTGACTGATATACTGACAGTTAATAAGTAAACCTTTATTGATGCGTAAAAAGGCTTTATCCGAAATACGTTTTTCAAGAATTTTGAGTGTAAAACCAGAAGTATGTTTACGCTTATCGAGCGTATGAACATTGGTATAATTCCAGTCAGATTCCAGATACAGAATTTCTTTCATCGGAATTCTGTTGCGACCATTCAGTCGAAGTGTAGAGAAGTTTTCCATAACAAAAGTGTTTTGGGTGTATGAGCAATTTTCATTGATCCTAAAGGTTTATTTTCGTCAAATTTCTTTTAAATATTTTCTGAGTAGCCCGTCAATGTGAATTTGGTTTGAGTGTGAAACTGGCTGTATCAAATTAGGAGTAATCTTTGAACACCTGAACAAACTTATAAGCTAATAGAAGAAGATTGAAGTGCTACTAAGCGAAGTGTTGTTTTTTCTAAGTGAACGACAGGTTTTTCTATGTGAATTATTTTACGGTCATTTTTTATTAAAAAGCCATATCCCTTTATTTACCTGTCATTCACATACGATTATGGGTTATTGACTATAAATTTATTGTAAGAGTTGGTTTTTATGACTAATATTGATTCTGATTCTTCGACTATGAGGATAGCCTTATTCGAACAATTCTAAAAATATTCAGACATGATAAAAAAGCAGTTTTATATAATGGCTTTGCTTTTAATAAGCGTATTTTCTTATCCGCAAGATGTAAATATGTCTGTAATAGGAGGAAAAAAGACGCCAAAATTTAATGAGGAGGAAAGGCAGCAATATAAAAACGAATTGAATAAACTCTATAAATTGCCAAAATCCAAAAATAGAGATTCCTTGATTTATTATAATTATAGATTTTTATGTCAAAACTATTTGATTACCAATTTCGCTGATTCATTAATAAAATATGCAGAACAATATAAAAAACTGACGTATGAAAATAAAGATTATGTCCAAAGTTTACAATCAATGATGTATCTTAGTAGTGGTTACAGTCATCCGAAAATTAAGAATCCTTTCAAACTTCATCAGACAAAACTCGAACAACTCAAATTATTAGAATACTCTACTATCGCTAAGAAAAATATTTTAAAAGGAGGGATAAGCAAAAACACTTTACAATATTTTGTTAATTTTTATATACAGCGTGATGAATTTCAATTAGCAAAACAGCTTTTAGATAAATACAAATCTGTTTTGCACCCCGATGATTTTGAAGAACTTCAAGCATTTGCAAAAATGGGTAAATCTGACCCAAGATTTTCTTTAAAAAGTATGCAAGAGCAAATGTTGCAATTACCCAAAAGACCTAATTACACAATTTCTGATTTATGGATGCCATATGCGTTTGGATCGGGTTATTATAACAGGCTTAATTTGCCTGATTCGGCAATAATATACGCTCAAAAAGCCTTTGAAATTAGTAATCAGCCTAATGAAAATCCTTTCCCTGTTGATAAGACTGCCCCAGAAGAGGCATATAATTGGACATTGGCAAGAGCGTATTTTCTAAAAAAGGATTATGAAAAAGCAAATTTTCATCTACAAAAAGTTTGGAATTGTTGCCCAAAGCATGATTCTGGAGAATACCTTTTAGCCTATGATATAAACAAAGCCTTAGGAAAGCATACCGAAGCTCTCAGTAATTATGAAAATTATATCAGAGAAAAATCAAATACAGATAGCCTTAACAAAATAAAATCGGTAGAATATTTGCAAATTGGCTTCGAAACCGAGCGAATTAAGTTTGAAGGAGAGCAAAAACAGTTTTTGATAGAGAAAAGAACAGATTCTGTTTTGAGTCTAAAGCAATTGGAGATTTTACAAATTCTGAATATCAAAAGCAATCTCGAAAAAGAAGCTATCCTGAAATCTCTTTCGTTCGAACAACTGCAAGCTACCTCATTGAAACAATCTTTAGAAAATCAAAAAATAGTGTTCCAATCGCAAGAGCAAAATGGGCAAATTAAAGCTCTGAAAATTAATGATTTAAATCAACAAATTAATTTTCAGAATCGAACTCGTAACTTCTTAGGTTTTGGAATTGGAATATTAAGCCTTTTGGGCATTTCTTTGCTATGGTATAATCGAAAATTGAATGGAAAAAACAAAGATTTGGTTTCTAAAAATGAAATAATAAAGGACATTACATACAAAATTCAAACAACTGAAATCACGGCTCTACGAGCTCAAATGAACCCACATTTTATTTTTAATTGCCTCAATTCTATCCAGTTATTTACCGCCCAAAACGACCCAGACAAAGCATCCGAATACCTCACGAAATTTTCGAGATTAATTCGATTAGTTTTAGATAATTCAAAAACAGATAAAATTTCACTTACCAACGAACTCGAAACGCTTAAACTCTATATTGAAATGGAGTCAATGCGATTTCGTGGAAAATTGAAGCATCTAATTGATATTGCAGATGATGTCGATGTATCATTTATTCAAATTCCACCACTTTTGATTCAGCCATTTGTCGAAAATGCTATTTGGCACGGACTGATGCACAAAGAAGAAGGCGGCACAATAAAAATTAATATTACTCAACCCAAAGAAAACCTCCTTTTGGTAGAAGTTATTGATGACGGAATTGGTAGAGAAAAGGCAATAGAATATAAAAGTAAATCGGCAACAAAACATAAATCTTACGGTATGAAAATTACTGCCGATAGAATCGAATTAATAAATCAAATGTATCAAACCAATACGAATGTTAAGGTTGTGGATTTAAAAAACAATAAAAATGAAGTAATTGGAACAAAAGTAATCATCGAAATCCCTATCTAAAAAACATGAAAGCTATTATTATAGATGATGAACCAAATGCAGTAGAACTTTTAGTTTTACGATTGGCTCAAAAATGCCCTCAAATTGAGGTTGTGGCTCAATTTACCAACAGCGTAAAAGGCGTTGAGGCAATCAAACTGCATCAACCAGACATTGTTTTTTTGGATATTGAAATGCCCCAACTAAATGGTTTTCAGGTCTTGGAAGCGGTTGAAGATATACCTTTTCACTTGATTTTCGTAACCGCTTATGATAAATTTGCGTTGAAAGCTTTTCGATACAGTGCCATAGATTATCTACTTAAACCCATCGAAACCCAAGAACTTATAGAGGCTGTAAGTAAGGTAGAAAAACAAATCAAAACTTCGAAAGAACAAGTAAATCATTTCAGAAATCAATACCAAAATTTCAATAAAACTCTCCCTGATAAAATCGCCTTACCATACCAAAATGGCGTAACATTCGTAGCCATTAAAGATATTGTGTATTGCGAAGCCGATAATACTTATACAAAAGTTTTCATGAATGATGGACAACATTTTTTGGTAACCAAGACGCTACTTTCAATTCAAGAAGTGTTGGAAGAGAGAGAGTTTCTAAGAGTTCATCGGCAGTATATAATAAATCTAAATCAAATCAAAAAATATGTAAAAGGCGAGGGCAACTATCTTATCATGAATAATGATAAAAGTATCCCAATCGGCAGAAGCCAAAAAGATAAACTAATTGAAAAATTTGGTTGGCTTTAGCATTACTGATTCTATGCTATTAAATCAGTTTTTCGGAGACGTGAAGCGTCAATTTTTTTCCCATTCGATAAAATAACGCTTCAACCGTTCACCTCGAATGTATTATTGAAAATTTTCTCATCATTATTAATTTTTTTAAGATTCTAAATTTATTATTTCCTCAAACATATAAAAACAAACCCCAGTCACAATAATATATATAACGCTAAGTTCAAAAAAATAGCCCTGATTTCTCAGGGCTATTTTTAAATTTCTATACTACCACATTAACAATTCGTTTCGGTACAACAATCACCTTTTTAGGCGTAGCTCCTTCAAGCCATTTCAATACTAAATCATTTTCCATAACCAATTTTTCAATTTCCTCTTTATTCATATCGGCAGGAAAATTGAGTGTTGCACGCACTTTTCCATTAATCTGAATTGGGTATTCAAATGAATCTTCAATCAAATGTTTTGCATCAAATATCGGAAACTCCTGAACAGTAATGCTATCAGTATTACCCAAAATCTGCCATAATTCTTCCGTAACGTGCGGTGCATAAGGTGAAAGTATTACAACCAATTTCTCAAGAATGGCTTTCTTATGACATTTCAAATCTGACAAATCATTCACACAAATCATAAATGAACTCACTGAAGTATTAAACGAAAAATCTTCAATATCTTCGGCTACTTTCTTAATAGTTTTATGCAATGCTTTTAATTCTTCTTTCGTTGGTTCGGCATCTATTACCAAATATTTACCATTTTGGTCGAAAAACAAACGCCACAATTTACGAATAAAACGATAAGTTCCTTCTATACCACGAGTATCCCACGGTTTACTTTCGGTCAATGGCCCTAAAAACATTTCATAAAGTCGAAATGTATCAGCACCATATTTCTCAACAATTGTGTCAGGATTTACTACATTATACTTTGATTTTGACATTTTTTCAACTTCCGAGCCACAAACATATTTCCCGTGCGACGAACCGCCATCTTCTAAAATAAATTGTGGGTCATCACCAATGTCATTTCTATTCGCTTTGAATTTTTCAATATCTAAAATATCATTTTCTACAATATTTACATCGACATGAAGTTTTGTTGTTTCATAATTATCTTTCAAACCAAAAGAAACAAAAGTAATTTTTTCTGCATCTTTTACTCGATAGACAAAACTACTACGCCCCATAATCATTCCTTGATTAATGAGTTTCATGGCAAATTCTTCTTGTGGTACATAACCTCTATCTTTCAAGAATTTATTCCAAAAACGGCTATACAATAAGTGTCCAGTTGCGTGTTCTGTTCCTCCTAAATATAAATCCACATTTTGCCAATAATCAATCGCTTCTTTCGAGGCAAATTCTTGGTTATTATGAGCATCCATGTATCTAAACCAATACCAACTACTTCCTGCCCAACCTGGCATGGTGCTTAATTCGTATTCGTTGCCTTTATAATTCCAACCTTCGGCACGTCCTAATGGTGGTTCACCTTCTTCGGTCGGCAAATATTTGTCAATTTCTGGCAAAACCAATGGTAAATCTTTCTCATCAATCAAATAAGGTAAATTACCTCCCCCATCGGGGGTCGGGGGGCTGAAATAAACAGGCACAGGCTCGCCCCAATAACGCTGACGAGCAAAAACAGCATCACGCAAACGATAATTTACTTTACCTTTTCCGATACCATTTTCTTCCATAAAAACAATCAATTTAGCAGTTGCTTCCTTGTAACCCAAACCATCAATCATGCCCGAATTGATGTATTTTCCTTCTTTGGTCGAGTCAGCTTGCGTTGATATATCTGTCTGACTATCAAGTATTTGCACGATTGGCAAGCCAAAATGTGTAGCAAAATTCCAGTCACGTTGGTCTCCAGATGGTACACCCATAACAGCACCCGTTCCATAACCAGCCAAAACGTAATCGGCAATCCAAATGGGTACTTTTTCACCATTAAAAGGATTGATACAATAACTTCCTGTAAATGCACCCGAAACCGATCTGACATCTGAAACACGGTCAAGTTCAGAACGCTTTTGTGTTTCAGAAATATAGTTTTCAATGCTATTTTTCTGCTCAGGAGTTGTTAACGAAGCCACTAACTCATGCTCAGGAGCTAAAACCATGAATGAAACGCCATAAATTGTATCAACACGAGTCGTAAAAACTTCAATTGAATTACGAACGGGCGACGAATCGCTTACAATTTCAGAATTAAGATTATTTTCTTCAATCGTAAATCGAACCATTGCTCCTACTGATCGACCAATCCAATTTTTTTGTTGTTCTTTCAATGAATCAGACCAATCAACCAAGTCCAAACCACTGATTAGTCGGTCGGCGTATGCAATGATTCGCATCATCCATTGTTGCATTTTTTTTTGAATCACCGGATAACCCCCACGCTCAGAAACGCCATCTTTTACCTCATCATTCGACAAAACCATACCTAATGCTGGGCAAAAATTTACCACCGCATCAGATAAATACGTCAAACGATAATCCAATGAAATTTTATACTTTTCGGTTTCATTAAATCCTTTCCATGCTTCGGCTGTAAAACTTAAAACATCATCGCCAATAACAGTTTTTACGCCCGAAGTTCCATTTTGCTCAAATTTTGCGTATAAAGTTTCTATAAGTTCTGCTTTATCGCTCTCTTTATTGTACCACGAATTGAACAATTCCATGAAAATCCACTGTGTCCATTTATAATATTTGGGGTCAGAAGTACGCACTTCACGAGTCCAATCGTAACAAAAGCCAATCTTTTTTAACTGACTTATATAAGTGGTAATATTACTTTCGGTAGTAACTGCGGGGTGTTGTCCAGTTTGAATAGCGTATTGTTCAGCCGGAAGTCCAAAAGAGTCAAAACCCATTGGGTGAAGTACATTAAAACCCTTTAAACGCTTGTATCTTGAATAAATATCAGTGGCGATATAGCCCAAAGGATGCCCAACATGTAAGCCAGCACCCGATGGATAGGGAAACATATCAAGTACATAATATTTGGGTTTTGAATGGTCAATTTCTACTTTGTAAGTTCCGTTTTCTTCCCAGAACTTTTGCCATTTTTTTTCAATCTCACGATGGTTGAACTCCGACATTTTGTATTTTTTATTGAATGAATGAAAATTGCATTAAGCTGTATGTTATACGCTTTATGCTTTTTTTACAAAACTAAATAAATGCTTATTGCTTAAATTTATCCCACAAAAATACAATTTTAAGAGCGAAACCTTGTTATTTTGCATTATATAATATCAAACCTTTTCAAAAATATGTCTCGAAAAGTTATCATTCTCTCATTAGTTTTTTTTTCAACAACCTTACTATCAGTCTTTTATGTGCAAAACAAAAGGCATAAATCGCCTTTAGTATTAATTACCGATTTCGGAACGAAAGATGGTGCAGTGGCTGCCATGAAAGGCGTTGCACTCAATTTAGCTCCAACACTCATCATACATGACCTAACGCACGAAATCGATGCTTTCAATATTTGGGAAGGTGCATTTCGTTTACAACAAACCGCACCTTATTGGGCAGCAGGAACGGTCTTTGTTTGCGTGGTTGACCCTGGTGTTGGCACAGAACGAAAATCAATTATCTTGAAAACTAAAGCTAATCATTATTTCGTTGGACCAGACAATGGACTTTTTACTTTAGTGGCAAAAAACGAAGGAATCGCTGAAATACGAGAAATTTCGGTTGCAAACCGCCTACCTAACTCACAAAGTTCTTATACGTTTTTTGGAAGAGATGTCTTTGCATACTCTGGAGGAAAATTAGCCTCAGGCATAATTGACTTTGAAGAAGTTGGTGAGAAAGTAGCTAATAATCAGTTAGTTATATTGCAATATCCAGAGGCTAAATTTATAAATGGTATTGTTTTTGGTGGAATTCCAGTATTAGATATTCAGTATGGAAACGTTTGGACAAACATTGATTCGAAAACCATATCAAACTTAAATGTAAAAATTGGCGATAAACTTTCCATCAAAATTTTCGAAAAAGATAAAATGATATATAAAGGAAATATACCGTTTGTTCATACATTTGGTGATGTAAAAACTGGAGAAACCCTATGTTATTTGAATAGCCTTTTGAATTTATCTTTAGGTATAAATATGGGTAATTTTTCTGAAAAACACAGAGTTTTTAGTGGGATTGACTGGAAAATTGAAGTGATGAAGGAATAATTTGTAAGAATATTTTTCAACCCGTCTAGAATTTTCAAATGTAAAAAACACAAGTCAGATTTGAAACCCAACGTACAAATAAGCAAACGAAAAAGGGTGTACCAATGACGGCACACCCTCTTATAAAGTCAGAACTATTATTTCTTAGGTTTTGGAGCAAGAAATACAATCATTCGCTTACCTTCCAGCTTTAATTCACCTTCGGGTTTGCCGTATTCTTCCAATCCTGCAATAAAACGCTTCAATAAAGTGATACCTTGGTCTTTAAAAACGATTTGTCTTCCAACAAAATGAACATAGGCTTTCACTTTAGAATTTTCTTTTAGGAAACCAATGGCGTGTTTGAGTTTAAAGTCAAAATCATGATCATCGGTTTGTGGACCGAATCTAATTTCTTTTATGACCGTTTTTGCAGCTTTGGCTTTTATTTCCTTTTGCTTTTTCTTTTGGTCGTACTTAAACTTTGAGTAATCTACAACTCTACATACTGGTGGCGTAGCTGTTGGTACAATCTCAACTAAGTCAAGGCTTTGTGCTTGTGCCATAGCGAGAGCTTGCATGGTATCAAAAATGCCTTGTTCTACATTATCGCCTACTAAACGAACTTGTGCTGCACGAATCCTTTGGTTGATTCGATGTTCGTCTTCCTTCTGTACTGGTCTTCTGAAATTACGATTGAATGGTTGTTGTGCCATTTAACGATTTTAAGGTTGCTAAAAAAATTGAATTTTACGAAACTACTATTATTATTATTTAAAAGCAAATATTCTTTTAGCTTTTATACTAAAATTTAATCTTTGTGCTATTTACTTTGCTTAAACTGAGGGATATTCTTATTAATTTCTATTTTAGCATAATTTATAAATTCCTCAATTGTCATTGATCCTAAATCGCCTTCTCCTTTTCTTCGAACTGATATACGTCCCTCTTGTTCTTCTTTTTCTCCTACAATTAGCATCAAAGGTAGTTTATTAATTTCGGCATCACGTATTTTTCTACCAATTTTTTCATCACGATGGTCCACGAAACCTCTAATATCTTGTTCTTGTAAAGTCAAGAAAAGTTCATTGGCATAATCTTCGTATTTTTCAGAAATTGGTAAAATTGCAATTTGATCTGGTGAAAGCCAAAGTGGGAAATTTCCTGCTGTGTTTTCTATCAAAATTGCAATGAAACGTTCCATAGAACCAAATGGAGCTCTGTGAATCATCACTGGGCGATGTTTTTGGTTATCCGAACCATTGTACTCTAATTCAAATCTATCGGGTAACTGATAATCAACTTGAATAGTTCCCAATTGCCACTTACGACCAATGGCATCTTTTACCATAAAGTCAAGTTTTGGCCCGTAAAAAGCTGCTTCACCTAATTCTTCAACAGTTTTTAGTCCCTTTTCAGCGGCGGCTCTTCTAATAGCGTTTTCAGCAATATCCCACGCTTCATCAGTTCCAAAATATTTCTCTGCTTTTGCGGGGTCTCTCAAAGAAACTTGTGCAGAAAAATCTTCAAAACCAAGCGATTTAAACACATATAATACTAAATCTATTACTTTTTTGAACTCGTCTTCTACTTGTTCTGCTGTACAAAAAATATGGGCGTCGTCTTGTGTAAAACCTCGTACACGGGTTAAACCATGTAATTCTCCGCTTTGTTCATACCGGTAAACTGTACCAAACTCTGCTAATCGCAAAGGCAAATCACGATAACTTCTGGGGCGTGAAGCATATATTTCGCAATGATGCGGGCAGTTCATTGGTTTCAGCATAAACTCCTCTCCTTCTTCAGGAGTAGTAATTGGCTGAAACGAATCTTTACCATATTTTTCCCAGTGACCTGATGTCAAATATAATTGTTTACTACCAATATGAGGTGTTACAACTTGCTGATAACCAGCTCTTACTTGTGCTTTTTTCAAGAAATTTTCTAATCTCTCACGCAACATTGCTCCCTTTGGCAACCAAAGTGGCAAGCCTTTTCCAACTTTTTCGGAGAAAGTAAAAAGGTCTAATTCTTGTCCTAATTTTCGGTGGTCACGGCGTTTGGCTTCTTCCAAAAGTAATAGATATTCTTCTAATTCTTTTTGTTTTGGAAAAGTTATACCATAAATACGAGTTAGCATCTTATTGTTTTGGTCGCCTTTAAAATAAGCTCCCTTGA
>NZ_JAYWCU010000120.1:0-118260 GCF_043780375.1 Emticicia sp.
GAACTGAAATTCCGACGCTTGTTTTTACTCATTGTTTTGAATGTTTAGACAGTGATTACTCAATTATCTTGCCTGTCTAAATTTTGGGGTACATTATAGCACAAATAAAATGTAGTTTACTGATAAAAGGATTGGTAATTACTGACGAGATATTGCAATGAGGTGTAGGTATTTCTATGGCTGTTGGAAAAATGGCAACTCCCAAAGCAAAAAAGCAAGCCAAAGTTCCAGCTATATTGTCTCGTTTATCGTATCCTTTATATGAAAAAAGAAATAGGGCAATAGCACACAAAGTACCTACAAAAATATCTCTCATGCGAGTATGATAGTAATCGCTTATAGAACTTTGCACTTCTCTACAATTTTTTATTGAGCCATTTCCTATTAATAATGCCCCAAAAACCAAGATAATGGGCAATAAAAATCCTAAGAATCCAACTGCTTTTCGAAGATATAAATATGAAATAAGGCGAGGGTCTTCTGTAGGTTTAAGCATTTGTTTTAGAATTTTGATTACTATGATGTTCTAAATTTCAAACTTTTAATGAAATTTAGATGAAATAGTACATATCTCAAAGCAATTTATATTAATCAGCATATTTCTTGATTTTATAACAAAAAAAGTGTTATTAACCTCTAATTCAAAGTCAATAACACTTTTCACCTATCAAAAATAACAAAAATCTATTTTACTTTTTCCATTTTAAGGCATTAACATTTTGTCCAATTTTGCGGCCTTCGGCAAGTCCAACATCATTATCGCTACGGGTATGAATTCCTCCCAAAAATCTTGAATAAGCAGCTTCTTCGGCAGCTTCCCAAAATGAGTTATAACTTCTATTTTTAAACTCAATGAAAGTTAATGGGTCTTTTTCTCTGCCTTGATGAGACGTGTCAATAAATTTAAAATCACTTCCATAAAGTGCTGTCAGAACTGTAGCCGTAGCTCCAGATTGAACAGAATGACCAGAGTAAAAAGCTGGAAAAGGTGGTTCTGGCCAAAACTGAACAAAAGCCCCATCAATATTTCTTCTTATAAATGAAGAAGGTCGCTCGGCAACAAAAACAAATTTACACTTCCAACAATTAATAAACGCATCGGCAATACTCATACCAACAGCTGCATAAGTCTGAGCGGCTCGCATTAGATTAGGTTTAGCGGCTTTTACCGCAACATTTGCTAAACTATATGCGTGTCCGGGAGGAGTAAAAGTACGGCTTGGGTCATCGCCCCACCATAGAGCAATTTCTTTTTCTTCCTGAGTTAAAATCTTATTTTTGGCATACACCTCCAAAAACTGAGCGTAGTATTGTGAGCGTGGGTCGGTACTGTACGGAATTGGCTTTGGCATTGTTAAAGTAGCATTACTAGCTAAAAACGTTCGATTCTTTCCCCAAAAAGGGTGAAGTGGTAATTGACTCGCCGACTGACTAAAAGTTGGAGCTACCCAAATACCAGGCCCAGTTGGTAACTTATAATCTAAAGTGAAATTATTTTTATAACCTTGATATCCCAAGTCTGTTTTCGACCATTCAAAAATTATTTTTGCCACTTCCTGCCCATAAGCTACCGAACGGGTAACCACATCTGCAGCTTCAGTTTTTGAGATTTCAGTCAAAATAACCTTTTCTAAGGAATCAATACTTCCTTTATTCGCTCCTGAAGTCTGGTCGTAAATACTTCTTAACATATAGGCTTGTCCAGCGTTGAGACTTAAAGCATAATTATATTTGAGGTCAATGGTCGGTTTTGGCAATGTTGTCAAATCACTTAGTTGCCCAGCCAATGATGCGTATTCGGGATAACCATTAACAACCGTTTCGTACATTGTCAATCCTAAATAGCCAAAGCCACGAGAAGCGTAAGTAGGGGTATTGCCGGGAGTTTTTTCTGCTATTTTCAAAGTCATTGCTGCCCAACGGACTGGAACATCAGCCGTAATTTCAACAATAGGACTTGGTTCCTCCGTTTTTTTGCTACAGCTATTTATTATGCTTCCAATTATTAGAGAAGCAAAAATGAAAAATAAACTTTTTGTTTTTTTCTTGTAAAACAATTCCATGATGTTTTGATTTGGTTATGGGTAATTCATATATCAAACATTATACCATATTGATAACAGTATTTTTACAAAATTACAGATTTTCGGAAAAATAACAAGTTATATCCTAAATTACGGAAAAGTTAAAAAATATTAGCATTCAGTAGCACTCAAAGCCAGCCCAGCTTGCGAAGTTTCTTTATATTTTTTAGACATGTCTCTACCTGTAGCACGCATTACTTTTATGACACTATCCAACGAGATTTTTTGATCTGCCGTATTACCCGACGATGCCAACAAATAAGCATTATATGCTTTTATTGCCCCCATTGCATTGCGTTCAATACACGGAATCTGTACATAGCCCCCGATTGGGTCGCAAGTCATACCCAAATGATGTTCTATTGCTATTTCGGCCGCAGCCTCTACCGTTTCAATCGTTTTTCCTGCACAATATGACAACATTGCAGCAGCCATTGCCGAAGCAGAGCCAATTTCGCCCATACAACCCATTTCAGCTCCCGAAATACTGGCATTGTGTTTTATCAAAAAACCAACTGCTGCGGCTGCCAACATTCCTTCTCGTAGCTTTTGTTTGTCATAATGATAATGATTTCGCAGCAAAAAGAATATTCCAGGAATTACGCCCGAAGCTCCCGAAGTTGGGGCTGTTACTACTATACTTCCAGAAGCGTTTTCTTCCGACGCTGCTATGCAATAGGCGTTTAAGAAAATCATAAAACTATCACTTGCTGAGGCATGATTTTTTGCTTGCTCATACAAAACTGGGGCTTTTCTACGCAATTTTATTGTTCCTGGCAAAACCCCTTTATGTCTCAATCCACGTTTCACAGCTTTGTGCATTGCCTTTAACACATCATCTATTTTCTGATAAATTTCTTTGCGAGAAAACCCCGTGAGTGACATTTCATTGGCAATCATCAAGTCTGTTAAGGTCATTTTATGTGTTACTAAATGTTCCTTAAATTCCTTCATGGTTGAATATGCAAACGCTGGATTTTTAATATTCTGGGCTTGTAAATCTTCACCTTTCCTTTGAATGAACCCTCCACCTACCGAATAATATTCTTCTTCTAAAAGAACGCCATCATTAGATAAAAGTTTAAATATCAATGTATTAGGATGCGGCGATTCATACTTGCTCTTTTCAAAAATTATATTTTTTGTATTAACAGGAATTGATTTTTCTTTAATTTCTATGCTATAAATTTCGTCAGGATTTTTGAGTAAATTTATAAATTCAGTGGGGTCGCAAGTTTCGGGAAGCCAGCCCAGTAACCCCGCAATAACAGCTCGGTCGGTACCATGTCCTTTGCCAGTTGCACTCAGCGAACCGTACAAATGAATCATAATTTTTATATTATCAGCAGTTTGAAAATATGTTAAAGCATTCGCTCGTTGCAAAAAATCGAAGGCTGCTTTCATAGGTCCAATAGTGTGCGAACTCGATGGACCCGGTCCGATTTTAAATAAATCAAAAATTGAGGTAGTAATTGAATCTTTTAACATTTTGTATGATGATGAAGAATTTGAAAACAAAATTGTAGTATTTTTCGCAGAAACAAAGCATTTTGAAAAGAAAAAAACTACTCACTTTACGTAACAATAGAAAGAATAATAGTTACTTTTCATAACCAACAAACTTTCTTTGCAGTTTGTAAGTTTATAAATCATTTCAAAACCATTAAAGATTAAATTATGTCATTACAAGTAGGCGACCAAGCCCCTGATTTCAAGCTATTTAGTAGCGATAAAAAAGAAGTAAACTTATCAGATTTTCGTGGCAAAAACGTAGTTGTATTATTTTTTCCAATGGCATTCACAGGTGTTTGCTCAGCAGAACTTTGCCAAATGCGGGACGATATTGCTACTTATTCGAAGCTAAACTCTGATATTTTAGGTATTTCGGTTGATTCTCTCTTTACTTTAGGAAAATTTAAGGCTGAACAAAACCTTCCTTTTCCACTGTTATCTGACTTCAACAAAGAAACTTCACAGGCTTTTGGTGCTTATTACGAAACCTTTGTATTTGGCATGAATGGTGTTTCAAAACGGTCAGCTTTTGTAGTTGATAAATACGGAATTATACAATATGCAGAAGTATTGGAAAGTGCAAGAGATTTGCCAAACTTTGAAGCAGTAAAAGCTACTTTGGAGAGATTATAATAGTACGCAGTCCGATAGACGACAGTCGATAGTAATCTTGTGATTTTCAATAAAAACTATGGACTATCGTCTATGGGCAGTAGATTTAAGGATCAATCTTGAAAACCTCCAATAAGTCCATTTATGATGGAAAGAGCAAAGCCAAATAATAAAGGCTGAATAAAACCAGAAACACTAAAACCATTGACCAAATAGGCACAGAGATAAACAATACCCACATTGATAACAAGATAAAAAATTCCCAAAGTCAAAATCGTAATCGGGATAGACAAAAATTGAAGAACTGGTTTCACAAAAGTATTTAAAAAACTCATCACCAAAGCTACAATGATGGCAGTAGTAATAGTATCTACTTTTATGTCGTGAAGTATTTGAGGCATGAAATAAATTGCAGCTCCACAACACGCTAAACGAATGAGATAGTTTATCATAAATCTAATGATTGAATGAGTTAATGTTAGAATGAATGAATATAAAAGTAATTAGTAAATGCTAAATTCACACAATAAATCTATAATTTTAAAAAGAGCGAAATAAATTTTTGAGAAATCGTTTTATTCAATCATTCACTCATTCAAAATGGGCGGCATTCAGATTGATTCAATAAAATTATTTGTGTCGTTTAATTAAAACATCAAGCACTTCGTCAAACTCATAGTTTTTCTGCTCTAAAAGTACTAAAAAATGATAAAACAAATCGGCTGCTTCACCCAAAAATAATTCTTTATTATCATCTTTTGCTTCGATAACTAACTCTATCGCCTCTTCGCCAACTTTCTGAGCAACTTTATTTATACCAAGACCAAACAACTCACTCGTATACGATTTACTCGAAGGATTAAGCTTTCTATCTTTAATTACTTCTCGTAAACGATTGATAAACAAGACTTTACCTATATTCGATTCTTCAAAACAAGTATCAGCTCCTGTATGGCAAGTTGGACCATCAGGCAAGGCATGAATCAAAATCGTGTCGCCATCACAATCAATTAATAGCCTTTTTACGTGTAAGAAATTATTAGAAGTTTCGCCCTTTGTCCAAAGTCTTTGTTTACTTCTACTGAAAAAAGTAACAATTTTTTCATCTTGCGTTTTCTGGTAGGCTTCGGCATTCATATAGCCAAGCATTAATACTTTTCCCGTGAGGGCATCTTGAATAACTGCAGGAATCAAGCCATCGGGCGATTTATCGAAATCAATTGTTCTGTCCATTAAAAAATTATCTTTTACTCTTTGTGTTAACGAGTATATTTAAATATTTAGCTAAATATTTCTTTGTTAATAAAAATACATTTATTTTTACAAAAGTACGGATGTTCAAAACTTAAATATACAAAAACATGAAAAAAGTTCTGCTTTTGGTACTTCTCTGCTTTGCTTACGCCACAAAAGCACAAAAAAGCACCGAAGACGAAACGATTTATGCGACAGTCGATACTTCACCCATTTTTCCAAATGGTTATGAGGCATTATATACTTTTATTTGTGAAAATATTAAGCCACCTAAAGACATTCCGACAGACAAGCGGCTCAATAAAGTGTTTGTCAGGTTTGTGGTTGAAAAAGACGGTTCGGTTACATACCCCGAAATAATCAGAGGAGTGAGTGATGAATGTAACAAAGAAACTATCCGAGTGATAAATTTACTACCAAAATGGCAAGCAGGAGGCATGATGAAATATGGTATTTGGAAGCCTTTGCGAGTTTATATTACAGTTCCAGTAGCTTTTTTTCAAAATAAAACTGATTGTGAAACGTCTTATAGTCAATCATTTAAAAGGAACTGAAAGATTTTTTAAAGATTTTTTTTAGCCATAAACTTGACAAATAAAAAAAAACACCTTACCTTTGTGAAACATTTAAGACCAATGAATGTGAATAAATAAGCGAAAGTAGCTCAGTTGGTAGAGCGTAACCTTGCCAAGGTTAAGGTCGCGAGTTCGAGACTCGTCTTTCGCTCGAAAAGTAAGCACCTAAGCGGTGCTTTTTTTTTCAGGAGTAAGTGAAAACTTAATATGCTCCAATGGAATTGCCGAGGTGGTGGAACTGGTAGACACGCAGGACTTAAAATCCTGTGAGCTTTTAAACTCGTACGGGTTCGATTCCCGTCCTCGGTACTATTTGCCCAAAAAACAGGGTAACAAAGACTAAACAAAAAGAGTATAAGACGTTGATTATCAACATCTTATACTCTTTTTGTTCTTTTATACCTTTCTGTTATTTGTACTTTGTTTAGTTGTTGTTTTCAGAAAAACTATCAAAATTTTAAGGTAATAAAAACCCAAGTATTTGTACCCTGCTTCATTTATAAAGCAAGGTGTTTGTCAAATACTTTCTCTTATAATCTATATATTACTTCACAGCAACACCGATTCCTTCATTCAGATTTGCTTGCTTAATACCGTGAATAATCCAGCCGCAAGCCATCAAAGCTTTGTCGATATTATCTCTTACAATTTGTTCTGGATTTTGATTTGCCATCAAAGGATAGGAATATTGTTAACAGCTTCGTTGGGTTTACCTTATTTGGCAATATACCAAGACAAATGTTTTCTGGAAAAGGGAATTATTTAGCGGTAAAAAGCCCTGACAAAACAATTGCCTATGTAGGGTTTTGTGGTAGTTGTGTAGTTATTAAATTTGTTCTATTTCCTGCATCACCAATTCATGGTTTGTTGCTTTGGTACTATGGATTTTAAACGCACAAGATTCTGACCTAATATTGGCAATCTCAATTTGCGGTTCTTCGATTTCTTTTATCCTTTCCCTCAAAGTATGTAGCAAGCAATCAACGTTTTCTTCAATAGACATTTTTCCATTCAAATTCTATAATAAATGGAAAATTATCAAAATAATCAATTATTACACCCTTGAATCTGAGCCTTGAAAACATTTCCCGACTCTACTTTAAAACCTGGCAAAAGCTCTACACTCTTTGCCGCCTCATAGTTAACCTTTGATGTTCCTGTTATAGAATTAGCCGCTGTAATTGTAGCAGAGGCTTTTAAATCAATGGTAACATTATTAAAATTATCATTATTTGATGTAAAATTGAATGATGCTGGGCAAGGTAAATACGTCAAGACTAATGAACTACTAACTGCTCTATTATTCTCACTATCTTTTGCTTGTATAACTAAAGTATGATTTCCCGAACTAAAAACAGGTAATAAATATTGTAAACTTGAAGTTGTGTCAATCACTAAGCCATCTACCAAAATCTCATATTGAAGATTCGATCTCCCACCAATATCAGATGAAGCATTCCAACTAATTTGATATTTATTCGATACAGGTGTAGCTACTAAATTCATTGGCGTTGTTGGCGGTTTTACATCAGTTAAATTAAAAAGTTTTGCATCTGCCCAATCGCCGTGGTCGCAAAAATAACTATTATCTGACGTTTCGGCTACAAGTTTCAACTGTGAAGCACTAGTTAGATCAACTTGCACATAAATCGTTGCCGACGAAGGAGTCATAGTTTGACTCTCATAAACTGGCAAAATATCATTGTCTTTAAATATCTTAAAAATTACACTTCCGCAAGAGCCGTTGGGTATCTCATCATCAATTCCGATTTTTACACTAAAAGTATTATAGGTATTAGGAGGAAGGTTATAAATAATTTCTGAATTTGCATTAACGCCAATTCCTTTGCTGTAAGTAATGCCATTTAAAGTGAGGGTTTCACCATCATTTGCAACATCTTGTCCATTGCTATGGTCTATCTCAATTGGCCCATAACCATTAGTACTACTGCTTGGTATTAGGTTTGAAAGATACTCTGATGATGTTGCTCCAATAGGGGAAATAGTTTTGTGTATAAAGTTTATTTTAGAACTTGAATTTTCATTCCCTGCTAAATCTTTTACTTTTACATAACATTCAAATGCCTGATTTTCTATACTGGTTAGCGAAGTATATTGATAAGTTAAAGTTTGAGGAGGGAATACACCTTTCGAAACACCATTAATAAATACTTCATAAGAACCTACACCAACATTGTCATAGACGCTATTCCACGATAATTTGAATGAGGTACTCGTATTATCATATGATTTTAGCAATGGGGCTTCGGGAGGAACCACATCTCCTGCACAGTTAGGAAAAATATTTTTTATAAAAGTTGTAGAAAGTCCATAAGAATCTGAAACTATTAAAGTAACTCGATAAAAATATAAATGCCCATCACACGGTACTGTGGAGAGGTTAACTTGAGTAGTCATTCGTGTTACATCAAGCTCTGGGTGCGAATGTCCACCGTGGTGAAGTTGAACTACCCACCTATAAGTTAGTTGCTCACTTGGCTCTTCATTATCAGATACTTGAGCCGACAATTGTATTAAATCATTTCCATTATTAGCAAATAGTTTAATGGTATCAATACTGGTTGAGTTAATGATAGGTGCGGTATTATTCAATGAAACAAAAGAAGAAGTTGTATGCGAGAGTCCACCCTCGTCTGTCACAGTCAGGTTAACGATAAATTTTTGTGAGTTGGTAGAACCATTATCGAACGTATGAGAAACATTTACACCACTGCCAGTGCTACTGTCACCAAAATCCCAAGCATAAGAAAGTGCCGTGTTTTCGTAATCGGTTGAGGTTGATGCATTAAACGATACTGATAAAGGAGATGTTCCAAACGAAGGATTAAAGGTAAATCTGGCAATAGGTGGCACATTCGATGTGCCGTAGATTATTTTACGAACTTCTATTGGGTCGCCGGCATTGAACCCTAACTTCAAATAATAGATAGATTCGTCAATAGGATTGTAGGCAATACTAACCGCTCCAATGGCTGATGTAGTGAGGTCTCTAAATGAGGTAGGATTTTCATCACTATCAAAAGAAAAGCTTTTTATCCAACCCGAAACAAAGTCGGCAAAAATATAAGTATTTCTAAACGCTTCAGGATAGGTAGTGCCTGTATACCAAACTCCACCAATTGAACAAAATCCATCGAATCCATTACCGGGAAATTCGGTTGACCCAATTTCATTTACCATCCCATGAACGACCACTTTCGCAGTTCCAAGAGGCTGAGCATTTTCATCAAGATGAGTCCATTCTACCGTAGGTTTTTTGTAGCTTGATGGTGTATATGCTGGATTATCCCAAACTGTTGGTAAGTCAATACCTTCGTAAATAGGCCAACCAAAATTTTGTCCTGCCGCAGTAACAATATTTAATTCCTCCCGAACATTCCAACCAACTTCACCGACATATAACACGCCTGGATTGCCAGAGTTGGGTTTTATTGCTATTCTAAATGGATTTCTAAAACCCAATGCCCACACCCTTGATTGAGCGGAACGAGGACTATTTGCATCGTAATAAGGATTCCCCGAAGTTCCATTTCCTGTTGATGGGTCAATTCTAACAACTTTGCCATTTAATGAATTGAGTATCTGACAGCGGTAAACCCTATTATCCAAATATTCTCCTTCTGAAATAATTCCATCATTAAACGCTTGATTATCATAATTAACATCATCGTCACCGAGCCCACCATCACCACAACTCACAAATAAGGTTCCGTCATTGCCAAAAACCATACCTCCCCCACCATGATTTGTTCCTGTCATAGGAAACCCAGTCGAATGAGTTTCACCAATTAACACCAATCTACTGCCATAATCAACCATGTTTGAACTTCCAGGTGTTGGCTTAGTATATCGTGTTACTCGTGCAATGGTTGCTCCTGGCTGGTCGTAAATTGCTTCGCCATAATGAAATAAATAATATCTATCTACTACATAATACAGATATACGTGTCCATTTGTCATAAAATCAGGGTCTAAAACAAAATTCAATAGACCATAATCTCCATAATTGGCTACTTCTTCCGAAATATCAATAAAAAGTGTCTTTATACCATTTTCTACCACATACACTTTCCCTTCTTTTTCGGTTACATACATTTTTCCACTTGCATCGAATGTTAGTCCGGTAGGAGCTTGCCAACCATCAGAATGAAGTTGGTCTGTAAATCCTGCTGGTAATTGGGCTTTTGCTGAAAATATGGATACTATAAAAAGAAAAATAGTAATTGTGCGTATCATTGATTAATCGGTAAAGTTAATTTATCATAGTTTAATAAGAATCTGTTTGAACTCATTGGCAGTCTAAAGAAATAAGTTTAAATAGATTCTATATATTTTATTCAAAACTCAAAAACACATAATTATAAAGACGTTTTTCTTAGCAAAAGAGTTGCTTTTAACTACTACTTACCTTTAAAAACAGGTTTCCTTTTTTGTAAAAATGCCATAACTCCTTCAGCAAAGTCATGTGTTTTACCCAATATATCTTGATTTTGAGCTTCTTGCTCCAAAATTTCATTAACTGTACAATTAAATGACTGATTCAAAACTTTTTTCATCAATCCAATGGCTTTGGTTGGAGCCGTTTTATAATAACTAATTATTTCAGATAGCGTTTCGTCTAATGTTTCATAAGCAACCGCCTTGCATACCAAACCTAAACCTAAAGCTTCGTCCATATAAATTTTTCGACCTGTGCTACACAGTTCAAATGCTTTTTGCATACCAACAACTCTTGGCAAAAAAAACATCGAACCAGCATCAGGCATCAAACCGATACCCACAAAAAGCTCGCTCATATAGGCATCCTTGTTAGCAATTATCAAATCACATGCCAAAGCTAACGACATACCCGCCCCCGCTGCAACACCGTTCATGCGACATATAACTGGTTTTTCAGCATTTCTGATAGCACAAATCATTGGATTATAGTTTTCTCGTAACGACTCTCCCAAAGAAGTAAAACCACTATCCATTCCTGCTTTCAAATCTGCACCAGAGCAAAAGGCTTTATCGCCCGAACCTGTCAGAATAATTGCTCTGATAGATTCATCGTTAGCGGCTATCTCTACAGCTTTCGTAATTTCTTTTATTAAGGCACTACTCAATGCGTTATATACCTGCGGACGATTAAGCGTTATAGTAGCAATTCCTTCAGAAGTTTCAAAGATTATATTTTCGTACATGATTGATTATCAAAGTTTTAGGGTTTGTTGTATTTGGCTTTTACGAAGAAACTATAATAGTTTGAGATATAACTTATGTGCAAAGTTGGCAATGTATGTGACTAAATAAAACATTTTTGTTCAAAATTTCTGCTAATTGATTATGAAGACCTATATTTGCAGACTTTTTTTATAAATTTTTCTATTAAAATGGAAGTGAATCAAACAATAAATAGTACCGTAAACGGGCACCATCACTATAATATTGACAAAATATCGGCTGCTGGGTTACTTATCGCCATGGGGATTATTTATGGCGATATTGGCACTTCGCCTCTATACGTATTGAAAGCCATTGCAGGCACGGAACCTATCAATGAAGGAATAATTTTAGGAGCATTGTCTTGTGTATTTTGGACACTTACGATGCAAACTACCATCAAATACGTGATTCTGACACTCCGTGCCGATAACCGTGGTGAAGGTGGAATTTTGGCTCTTTTTGCTCTTGTACGTCGCCATGCCCGATGGCTTACCGTTCCTGCCATTATAGGTGCAAGTGCTTTACTTGCCGATGGCATTATTACTCCCCCTATTTCGGTAGCATCAGCAATTGAGGGGCTTCGTATTAAATTTCCTGATATTCAACAAGATACTATTGTCAAAATAGTCATTGCAATCATATCAATGATATTTATCGTTCAAATCTTTGGCACTAAAAAAGTAGGCTATTTATTTGGCCCGTTTATGTTAGCTTGGTTTACAATGTTAGCAGTTTTAGGTGGTTTATGGATAGCCAAAGATTTAACTGTTTTGAGAGCCTTAAACCCTTATTACGCCTATGAGTTGTTGGTGCATCATCCTGGTGGATTCTGGATTCTAGGCTCTGTATTTTTGTGTACTACTGGTGCAGAAGCTTTGTACTCTGATTTAGGGCATTGTGGTCGTGGGAATATTCGCATTAGCTGGATTTTCGTAAAAATTTGTTTATTACTTAACTACTTCGGACAAGGTGTTTATGTAATGAGTCTTGACGGACAAATGCTGGGCGATAGAAATCCTTTTTATAATTTGATGGCTGAATGGTTTTTACCTTTCGGGATTTTTATTGCTACTTCGGCAGCAATTATTGCCAGTCAAGCCTTGATAAGTGGTTCGTTTACTTTGATTTCTGAGGCGATTCGTCTCAATTTTTGGCCTAAAATCAAAGTTAATTATCCTTCCGACCAAAAAGGTCAAATCTATGTGCCAAGTATCAATATTTTACTTTGGATAGGTTGTGTTAGCGTAACTTTATATTTCAGCAAAATAGCAGGCGATATGACTGAAAGAAATATTGCTGATGCTCTGGCATTGAATAAAAACTTAGATTTAGCCAGCTTGGCAAAATCATCGGAGGTATTACTTTCCACAGCAATGGAAGCTGCTTATGGCTTGGCAATTACGATGACCATGCTGATGACCACCATGTTGATGGCGTATTATTTATATGCCAAAAAATTCAATATCTGGGCAATCATCTTATTTATTGTTGTTTATACGTGTATCGAAGGGGCTTTCTTAATTGCCAACCTTCAAAAATTCCCGCACGGTGGATATGTATCATTAATTATTGCGGGTGTAATTGCGTTAGTAATGTATATCTGGATTCGGGCATTTAGAATAAAAACCCGCATGACAGAATACGAAAAATTAGATAAATATACCGAATCACTTAAAGAACTTAGTGCAGATATTACAGTTCCAAAATATGCTACACATCTGGTGTTTTTGAGCAATGCTGGGCGAGCTTCTGAAATAGAAAATAAAATTATTTACTCAATTTTTCAAAAACGTCCAAAGCGTGCTGATGTTTATTGGTTTATCCATGTTGATACCGTTGATGACCCTTACACAATGGAATATAAAGTAATGACGATTGCCGAAGATGATGTTTATAAAGTAAATTTTCGCTTAGGATTTAGAGTTCCTAACAAAATAAACCTTTATTTCAGACGAGTTTTGGAAGACATGGTAAAATGTGGCGAAGTAGATATTCGTAGCCGTTATGAGTCTTTAAATAAACATAATGTTATTGGTGATTTTAGATTTGTTGTGCTGGAAAGATTCTTGTCTTACGAAAACGAACTTCCATTTTGGGAAGGTTTGGTGATGCGAGCTTATTTCTTCATCAAACAATATACTCCATCGGAAGATAAATGGTTTGGACTTGATAGCAGTGCGGTTAAAGTAGAAAAAGTACCATTTGTGATTAAAGCAATTGATAATGTTAACCTCAAACGAATTCCTTGGACTGCCGCTGGGCATTGACAAAAATAATTTTAAACATCACACGAAGGAATAATCGCCTTCGTGTTTTATTTTTTAATCATCGTTTCATGAAAAAAATCTTAATTACTGGTGGAGCAGGATTTGTTGGCTCATCGCTTGCTATTACACTAAAAACTAATTATCCGTCTTACGAAATTTATTGCCTTGATAACCTACGACGCAAAGGTTCAGAACTAAATGTAGCTCGCTTGGGTAAGGCTGGCATCAATTTTATTCATGGCGATATTCGTAGTAAAGAAGATTTTGATTCGCTCCCAATCGTTGATTCAGTTATTGAAGCCTCGGCCGAACCTTCGGTTTTGGCAGGTATTGATGGTGGTACACCCGACTACTTAATCAATACTAATTTATTTGGAACGGTCAATTGCTTAAATTATGCAGTAAGATGTAAGGCCGAATTTATTTTCCTCTCAACCAGTCGAGTTTATCCCATAAAAACTATTGAAACATTAAATTTCGTAGAACAAGAAACTCGCTTCCAACTAACTGATAATCAATTAATTAATGGGGTTTCTTCTAAAGGAATTGCCGAAAATTTTCCATTAGATGGAGCAAGGTCACTTTATGGTACTACCAAATTAGCATCAGAATTAATCATTCAGGAATACAACGAATTTTATCATTTAAAAACCGTTATTAATCGTTGTGGTGTATTGACTGGGCCGTGGCAAATGGGCAAAGTTGACCAAGGTGTAATGGTGCTTTGGATTGCCAAACATTTCTTTGAGCAAAAATTGTCATATATCGGTTATGGTGGCGAAGGCAAACAAACCCGCGACATGATGCACATTGATGACCTCTACCGCTTGATAGATTGGCAATTGCATAACATGGATAAAATAAACGGCGAAATTCTGAACGCTGGTGGGGGCGTTGAAGTAAGTGTTTCGTTACAAGAATTGACCGAAATTTGTCAAAGAATAACAGGAAAAACTATTCCTATTAATAAAATAGCCGAAAACCGTCCTGCAGATATTCGTTTGTATGTTACCGATAATTCGAAAGTTACTGCTCTTACAGGATGGAAACCACAAATTGGAATTGAGCAAATTGTGAAGGATATTACGGCATGGCTCACCGAACATCGTGAGGCTTTAGAGCCTATTTTGAAGTAAATTATAGATACGTGATTTGGGATAATGGATTTAAAAAAATGCTTGATGTTGTAACATCAAGCATTTTTTTAAAATATTTCTACGTATTTAGATAGTATAATTCTTTACTGTATCAATAAAGCACTTCACTTTTTCGGGGTCGGTATCAGGATATACTCCATGACCAAGATTGGCAATATATTTTTGACCACCAAAGTTTTTAATCATTTTCTTGGTGTGTTTTTCAATTTCTTTAAACGAGCCATACAACACACAAGGGTCGAGATTTCCTTGCAAAGTTTTGTGTGGAATCATTCGACGCGATTCGCTAATGTCCATATTCCAATCCAGTCCAATTACCTGACAATTTAAGTTCGACATTTCTTTGCGAGCAAAAAATGCTCCTTTTGCAAAAACCGTTACAGGCACTTCATTAATCGCATCGCAGATTTGGGTAATATATGGTAATGAAAATTTACGGTACTGGTCAGGAGAAAGAATTCCTGCCCAAGAATCAAAAATCTGCACTAAATCTGCTCCGTGTTTTGCTTGAGCTTTCAAATAGGCAATTGTGTTATCAGTGATTTTCTGCAATAACAAATGTGCCAATTCAGGTTCAGAATAAAGCATTTTCTTAGCAATTGAAAAGGTTTTTGAGCCTTTTCCTTCAACCATATAACAAAAAATAGTAAATGGAGCTCCTGCAAAACCAATCAATGGTACTCGTCCGTTTAGCTCTTTTTTTACAATATCTATTGCTTTCAAAACATAAGCTAATTCTTTTTCTGGGTTACTTATTTTTAAGGCCTCAACATCTTTTATTGTACGTATAACTTTCGGAAAAATGGGTCCTTTAGTTTCCAACATTTCGTAAGGCAAGCCCATTGCTTCGGGTATTACTAAAATATCGGAGAAAATAATTGCAGCATCAGTCCCCAAAATATCTACTGGCTGAATAGTTACTTCGGCAGCCAATTCGGGTGTAGTTGCCAATTTTATAAAACTTCCTGCTTTTTCACGTACCGCACGGTACTCAGGCAAAATTCGCCCTGCCTGACGCATCATCCAAACGGGCACTCGCTCCACACGCTCGCCCTTGGCAGCACGTAAAATCAAATCATTTTTCAATTCCATGTTACAAAGATATAAATGAACACATTCCTTTACTAAATTTAGTTACGGAATTTTGTTTAATTTGGTTTTGAAAGTTCCCTATTCTCTCCTATTTACACAAATAAAAAGCCACCTATTTGCAATAAATGGCTTTAAAAATCTCATTTTAATTTTCTATAAAGAAGCACTTATGCTCTTAGTGGCAATAAATCGTTTGCCTTTAAGAGCCTTGTTTTTTTCTAACTCATTTTTTAAATAATCAGGAGGAAAAAAACCTCTGTAACGACCAATATATTTACTTTTTGCATCCAATACTACTAAAGTTGGATAAGCATCTACCGCGAAGCGGTCAGCAATTGCCATGCCGTCGAAAGAGTCAATATCAACTTTATAAATCATGAAATTGGAATTTACATAGGAACTAAAATGAGGATTCGCAAACGTTTCATTATCCATTTTCTTGCATGGGCTACACCAACTTGCCCAAAAATCAAGTATAATAGGTTTTTTCTGTTTTTTTGCTTCTCGCAAAAAATCGTCGTAACTACCTTTATAGAAATTCACTTGATTTTTCGAGGCATCATTCCCATTGGTATAAGATGCAAAAATGATAAAAGTGATTCCTAATAACAATGGCACTTTCATTTTCATAGCTGTTGTATTTTTATATTATAGAATAGTATATAATCACCCAATAGCTCAAAAATTTACTAAAAGGTGATACACAATTCAGAGCAAATACTAAGCCATATTTTCAAGCATATTAATTTTTTTTATATGTATTATCGATAAAAAGGCAAAAAACATTATCAATTAGTATTCTACACCAAGAGATTTCAATGTTTCAAGGTTCAAATTTCCTGATGGAAGACTATTGTCTTTTTGGTATTTGATAATCGCTGCATTAGTACGTGGTCCAAGTACATTATCATCAGGGCCTGGGTCATATCCTTTAGCTCTTAATGATTTTTGGATAGCACGAACAGTAGCCGAAGTAATCTTGTTTCCACAAAGAATCTCAACCCAGTCGGCATAAGTACCACTGCTTGTCATTGATATAGTAGTGTAAATACCATACTCTGCTGGAATTTCTCTTTCTGAAGTAGCTGAGGGAGTTTTTACAACGGTTTTAGTGATCGTACGGTATTCAGCAGGAATCTCCCTTTCAGATGTTCCACCCACTGAAGCAACTACTTGCTTCGTAATGGTTTTGTATTCTGCTGGCAAGACAATTTCACGTGTTTGAGGCTGACTTGCTACTAAATATTTAGTAAGAGTACGGTATTCGGCAGGAACATCAAGTTCACGAACTTGTGGCCCACAACCACCATTACCAGCAACGATGCCCTTAGCTCCCGCACCTGAGCCATCAGCACAAGAATATTTAGTACGAGTAGCATAAACCGCAGGAATGTTCATTTCACGAGTAGTAGCAGGAGCAATCAATGATTGTTTCGCACGAGTAGCATACACTGCTGGCACTTCGATTTCTTTTACCTGAGCTGCTTGTGCAACTACTTGCTTAGTGATTATTTCATACTGAGCGGCCACGGGTGACTCTTTAGTTTGTGGTCCACGAGCAAGCACCTGCTTAGTGATAGTTTCATATTGAGCGGGAACTTCAATCTCTTTGTATTGAGCTGCTGAAGCAATCACTGTTTTAGTGATAGTGGCATATTGTGCCGAAGCCGAACCCTCTTTGAAAGCCTGTGCTGCTGTTAAACTTACCACTGGCTCTACACCATCTAACATCATTTTTGTAATTGTTGCATATTGAGCTGCTGCTGCTATTTCACGAACCGACGCAGGTTGAGCAATTACTTGCTTGGTGATGGTTGCTGTTTGAGCAGGTATAATTGCTTCACTCACTCCCGCAGGTGTTTTCAATACTTGCTTGGATACAGTTTTATATTGAGCAGGAATCTCAACCAAACATAATTGTAAACAGTCGTCTGGATTGGCACTTAAACATGACGGGTCTAATTTACGTTTTTCATATTTTGTATATGCCTCACGAATTTTTACTTTCTCTGTTACTGTTTCATAAACTGGCGGGGTAACAGCCAACGTTCTAACAGGCTCTTTAATTATTATTGTTTCAGTAACAGTTTTGTAAGTTGCTGGAACAATTTCATAGCGTTTGGATGCTTCTTTTACTAATAATTGCTCGGATACAGCTTTATATTTTGGACGTTGTCCACCCGCAACTACTGGTGCTGCCTCACGAACTAAAACTTGCTCGGCAACAGTTTTGAATTGAGCAGGAACTACTTCGTAACGCTTGTAAGCTGGACGAACTTCTACTCGTTCTTGTACGGCTTTAAATTCGACTGTATTATCTACAATCAAATTATTGTAAGCAGGTTTTACTAAGAATTGCTCCTTTATTGTTTTATAAACCGCAGGAATTACTTCAAAACGCTTTGAGGATTCTTTTACTATAACTTGCTCGGTTTCAGTTTTGAACTGAGCAGGAATCACTTCTAATTTTTTGTAGCCTTCCCTTACTAAAACTTGCTCGGTAATTGCTTTCAAACAAGGCTCATTTACATTCTTTTTACCTGCACTCGTTGCTGCCAATGTCTGGTTACAACCAACAATTTCATAACGCTTGTAAGCAGGACGAGTTTCTATTTGCTCAGAAACTGATTTATAAGACCCAGAACCTGGAATTAACTCTATTCTCTTGCCTGATTCTTTAATCATCATCTGCTCTGTTAATGTTTTGTAAGCAGATGCCGATGCTTGCAACATTTTGCTCCCCTCTTTAATCATTACTTTCTCAGTAACTGTGCCAAGCTCTGGTGATGATGCAGCAAGTATTTTACTACCTTCTTTCGCTACATACTGCTCAGTACGGGTAGTAAATTGTGCTGGTTTTAAACATTTAGCGTAGCATTTGCCAGGAACAGCATTTGGTGGCAGATCGCTCTGTGCCATAGCAAGCCCAGAAGCCAACATAACTGCTGACAGCATCAAAAAGAAATTCTTCATCATTTGTTTTTGGGGTTTAAGTAAAAATCCTGTTTTTTTCCTGTTTTATTAATTATATAATACTCATTTTTAGCTACATTTTGTGAGTGTCATGCTGTACAGACGCTGCTAATACGATACCTTTACTCATAATCATTCCATCAGTCTATATTCAGACGCTACGATACAGCACAAGTAACAAAACAAGATGGAGGTTTTTTGAGAATTTTATAGATTCACAATGACACTAAAATTATTTAAAATGATTTTGTGAAAAATTTTAAATTTTCATGTCCTTGTATTAAGAAAGGATATTTATACGACAGCAAGGAAAGATAGTTTTTTTCTTTTTAGACGACAATACTAATAAAAAAATTCTGTAAACTAAAAAATATCATAGTATTTTTTCAAATTCACAAAATATTTGACGTAATCTGCTTATACTTAGCAAAGAATATATTTAGTATGAAAATTTCTATTATTGGGTCAGGAAATGTAGGTTCGCATTTAAGTATCGCATTCGAAAATCATCACCATCAAATTTATGAAGTTTTTAGTCGGCAAAAATCCAAAGCATCGCATTTGGCTTCAACGCTTTACCAAGCAGCAACTAAAACTGACCTTGATTTTTCGAAAAGCAAAGCCGAATTATTCATTTTAGCTGTTTCGGATGATGCTATGATCGAAGTTTGTGCAAAGTTAATTTTACCCGAAAATGCCATTTTAGCACATACATCTGGTGGCACATCGCTAGAAGATTTACAAAAACTGATGCTCATTCACCACGATTTACCAGTAAAATGTGCCGTATTTTACCCATTGATGACTTTTACAGCAGGAAAAAAGTTAGATTTGAAAGACGTGCCTTTCTGTATAGAATCCCATGACGAGGAAACTGAACAAAAATTAGTTGGAATTGCCCAAGAACTAAGTAATGTGGTTTATTTGATAAGTTCGGAAGAACGAAAAGCACTTCACGTAGCGGCAGTTTTTGCTTGTAATTTTACCAATCATTTGTTGGCATTGGCAAAAGGAATTACCGATAGTGAAGATTTAGAATTTGATTTGTTGAAACCTCTTATTCGAGAAACATTTAGAAAGGCATTGGCTACCGAAAACCCTGCTGATGTACAAACTGGGCCTGCCATCAGAGGTGATGAAACAACCATTAATCGGCATTTAGATTACCTGAAAGAAGATGAGAATTTGGTGGAGATTTATGAAATAATGACCGAAAGTATTCAAAATATTTAGTCTACGGGCTATATTAAAACAAAAAAATCCTGTAAGGTTTAAACTAAAACCTTACAGGATTCTAAAAAAACATAATGCTTGATTAAATCAAACCTTCGTTACGATTGATACAGTCTAAATCTTCAAACGCCACTTTCAAGCGAGCAATCATATTTTCTTCACCTTTGCGTAACCATACACGAGGATCGTAATATTTTTTGTTTGGAGAATCTTCGCCATCTGGACTTCCCAATTGCGATTGAAGATACCCTTCTTTTTCTTTATAGTATTTCAAGATGCCTTCCCAAGTTGACCACTGAACGTCAGTATCAATATTCATTTTTACGGCACCGTATTTAATAGCTTCTCTGATTTCTGCACGTGAGCTACCTGAGCCACCATGAAATACAAAGTTTACTGGTAAATTGCCCGTTCCGAATTTTTCTTGGATATAATCTTGTGAATTTTTCAAGATAATTGGCGACAATTTAACATTGCCTGGCTTATAAACACCGTGTACGTTTCCGAATGCTGCTGCAATGGTGAAATTTGGAGAGATTTTACCCAATTCTTCGTAAGCATAAGCTACTTCCGAAGGTTGTGTATAAAGTTTCGAGCTATCAACGTCTGTGTTATCAACACCATCTTCTTCTCCACCTGTTACGCCCAATTCTATTTCGAGAGTCATGCCCATTTTCGCCATTCTCTCCAAATATTTTGCACATATCTCGATATTTTCTTCTAATGGCTCTTCCGACAAATCAATCATGTGTGAGCTAAATAATGGCTTACCATGTTGAGCATAGAATTTTTCACCAGCATCTAATAAACCATCTATCCAAGGCAATAATTTTTTAGCACAATGATCAGTATGAAGCACAACTGGAATTCCATACATTTCGGCAATTTGATGCACGTGCATTGCTCCCGACACCGCTCCTGCAATGGCTGCTTCTTGGTTTTTATTAGGCAAACTTTTACCTGCATAAAATATAGCACCACCATTTGAAAACTGAATAATAACTGGTGAATTTACGGCTTTGGCAGCTTCCATTACGGCATTAACCGAGTTAGTACCAACAACATTCACCGCAGGAAGTGCATAATCATTTTCGTTTGCATGGCGTAACAAAGCATTCAATGCTTCACCTGTAACTACGCCTGACTTAATCAAAGCAGGATTATCTGGAAATTGACTCATAAGTAAGGTTTTTGAATTTTAATAAGAAAAAATGTTATTATAATTGTAGATGAAGCCTAAATAAGGAAATATGATGCAAATTAAGGGTTTTTAGATAAAATATTGCTTTTTTTGGATTAAAAAGTATTCTGTTTCTTATTTTCCATCATACATTGCCTGAATATCGGCTGGTACTTCAATGTCTTTCAAGTTTGTTTTTTTCTTATCGGTCATTCTCCAGCGATGCAGCCAAGAGAAACCATTGCTTGTAATCACATGCTCCGAACGCTCATAAATTTCATCTTGCAAAGCTTCCTTTAAAGTAATAAATGTATAGCCTCGTTTTCTCATTATGCCAATCAATTCATTGAAATAATCAGTATTAAGGGCATTAGCATGACACAAAAAGACATGTTTGATTGGACGACCAACAACTTCTTGCGTGAGTTTTTCGTAATACTCAAAATAGTTTTCGGTGTGCTTTAAGTATTTTTCTGCCACACTTTTCATCAAATCTTTATTGTTGGCTTTCATGGCATCCATATATACTTTGTTGAAAAGCCAATCATCGGCATCAATCGTTACGGGTGCATTTTGGTAGCCTTTTTTCTTCAAAAAAGATTGAAAACCGTATTTTTTTAGGCTATCTGACCCAGTATGTAAAAATGGATAGCGAAAATATCGCTCAGTCTGATCGTATTTTTGCTTGATTTTTTCGGTAATGATTTCACCTTTGAGCGTTTCAGCCTCAAAATCTTCCAACGATAGTTTACTGAAAGATGGGTGTGAAAATGTATGATTTCCTAATTGCTGTCCGTTTACCAACCAAGCATCTAACAAAGCTATTCTCTCATCAATTTCTCCGAATTTATACACCGAATTTTCGTTTACGAATCCTACAGTTTTAAGGTTTTGCTGCTTCATTTTACTGAGCAATTTAGTTGTAGATTCTTGGGCATGCTTAAGCGAAAGTTCCTGCACAAATGGTAAATCATCAACCGTGATAGCGATTTGTTTTTGGGCTTTTGTGGCAAAAGTTATGAGTATTAGAAATAGAAAAGAGAGTCGCATTTGTTTTTGGTTTTACCGAGCGTCGTGTGCCACAAAGTACACTGTGATTTTCACAGGGTTTCTGTCAGTGTAACTTTGTGGTCTCCGTGGTGAGAAAAAATTACTTAATCACTGCTTTCATCATCAAATCGGCTACAAACTGATTGCCAGTTTCGTTAAGATGCACACGGTCGGTGGTCAAAATTCCTGATTCTTTGTTAGTGGGGTTATTTTTAAGATTATGGGCTTGAAATTCTTTTCTTAAATCAATCAATGGACAATCGAACTTTGAGGAAATGGTACGAATAATATTTGAATAATGATTCATGTCGCCATCTTGTTGATTGCTATTATCGATGCGTTCGCCAATAGAAGCTGGCGTACAACAAATAACTTTAATGCCTTGCGATTGTAGTTTTTTGATGATTGCCGTATAAAAATTACTAAACTTATCGGCATCAGTACCTGTGCCTGAGCTTGCTTTATGCCAAACGTCATTGACACCAATATAAATAATGACAACATCGGGTTTTTGCGAAAGTACGTCATCTTCCATACGAAGAAATAAATCATATACTTTGTTGCCGCCGATACCCGCACCAATCAACTGATATTTGTCTTTAATGCCTTGTTTTTCGAGCATTTCTTTCATTTTGGTAATGTATCCACCTGGATTTACGCCCGCTTGTGTGATGGAATCACCGAAGAAAATAATTTTAGTTGGTTTGTCTTGTTTTAAAGAAAACATAGAAAGTGAAAATAGAACAATGATTAGGGTTTTGAAAGTGTTTTTCATTTAGATATAATTGGTTGAATATGATTTTACGAAAGTAAAAAGATATTATCAGAAAACAAAAACAGCGTTGCAGAATAATACCACAACGCTGTCCATAATCCCCTAAACTAAATACTAATGATTTTTTATTTTAACGAGGTTTTAGGGTTTATAGCATAAACCCTAAAACCCTACTTATATTATTTAACCACAACCGTGCGATAGTCGGCTGGTGTTGGTTGGTGCGTCGCTAAATTTACTTCTTTCGTAATTGTTTCTTTTCCATTGGTAATTTCAAAGCGATATTTGCCATCTGCCAAACCTGTTAAGTCAAATTTCTTTGAAAATTTAATCATTTTTTTACCAATAAATTCGGTATAAATGGTTTCATTTTTTTCATTTTTTAGGCTAACCTCTACAGTATTTCCTTTCAATTTTTCAACCATCACGTTTACTTTCATCGAATTTACGATACGATACATGCCTACGTCAAACGATTTGTTAGCATCTAATTTTGAGCCAATTGGCTCAGTTGCCAATACCGTTGAGAAAGTAAAGATTCCAGCTACGAGAGCTACTGCGAATTTTTTAAGCGGAGAGCCGCCCTGTGTCTTTTTCATAATTTTGTGAGCGGCGAACCGCAAGTTTGAATGTTTTAAAGTTTTATAGCTTTTCGATTATAAGATGTGTTGTGCGAACGATGCGTTTCAAATTTTAGCGTAATCGGTCATATTTCTTGATGAGTGGTTTTTAGTAGCTCAATGTACTTATACCTTTTATGATTTCTTTGGTGATGATATGTTCGCCATTAGTGATTTCGATAAAATATCTTCCTGCCGCAACAGTGCTGAAATCGAAACGGAAATTATAGCCCGTCAATTTCTTTCCAATTCTTTCTTCGTTCAATACTGTACCTTTTTCGTCCATTAATTTGACGGTTGCCATTTTTCCTGCATCTTTAGTTAAAGCCATGTTCAATTTCATTGAATTTGCTTTACCAGATTCGTACATACCTACATTTAAGTTACTACTTTTGTACTCAAGCATTGTGCTTGAATTTGTGTTTTCAGTTCTTCTATCTTCTGCGTTTGCATTGAAGAATACTGTTGTTGCTAATAAAGCGATGGCGATTGTTGATTTTAATGTTTTCATAATTTTGTGAGCGACGAACCGCAAGTTTTAAATGTTTTTTGCTTTTTCTTAATTGTTTTTTTTGATGATTCAAATTAAGCGACTTCAATTAGACTCAAGAAACATAAGTGATAAACTGAACAATCTATGTTGTTATAAAGCTCTCTTTCTATGTAATTCTGCTTTTGCAATTCTAATTTTTGTCTGCCTTGTTTGACGATTCAAATGTATGGGTAAAACTTGGTACTATGTAATGCAAACTACTCAAATGGTTATTTTAAAAGGACAAACGGTAATTAGATTTGATGACCATAAATCGCCTTTCAACAAAATATAATTTTCTTTTACTATCACTATTAATACTATACATGAGTATTTCCGAATAATATTTTGTTTTAACTCTAATTTTAATCAAACCTATAATTTTATATATGACAAACTCGTGCCAAAAAATATTAAAACTTGTTAAAAAACACACAACTAACTGATTACCAACTATTTATATGCAATTCATTAAATGAAAGAAAATATGTTTAGTCGAAAAATTGTCCACTTTCGTACATTTTAAAGTCATTTTCGTACACTATTTTATTAAGATTCATAAAACTTTATTAAATTTGGGCAGCACTCCGCTGAAATTTAAAATCAACCTTTTTAACTGAGATGAAAAAAATACAAATCCTTGCGTCTGCTTTTACACTCGCTGTATTATTTAGTTGTACATCAAATGCTCAACAAACTTCTACTCCGCCTGCCGTTTCGCCAATGCCAATGAAACCCGAAATGACAGAAATTTGGGAACCAGAGGTTGCAGTAGTAACGCCTGGCAAAACCAGTACCGATGCTCCATCTGATGCCATCGTATTATTTGATGGTAAAGATTTGTCGCAATGGGTAAGTGTCAAAGATGGTTCGCCAGCCAAATGGGCGGTTATTGATGGCCGAATGGAAGTTGTGCCAGGAACTGGTGATATTAAAACCAAATTGAAATTTGGTGATTGCCAAATTCATATTGAGTTCTCTGCTCCTGACCTTGTAGAGGGTTCAAGCCAAGGTCGTGGCAATAGTGGTATTTTCTTGCAAGACCGCTATGAATTACAGATTTTGGATTCTTACCAAAACCGAACCTATCGCAATGGTCAAGCTGGTAGTATTTATAAAGATGCTGCTCCGCTTGTCAATGCCATGCGTGGGCCTTTAGAGTGGAACACTTATGACATTATTTATACGGCCGTACGTTTTAAAGCCGACGGACGTGTTGATTCTCCTGCTCGCATTACGGTTTTACACAATGGAGTTTTGGTTCAAAACAATACTACTATTTTGGGACTTACTAATTATATTGGCTTACATATGTATACTGCGGCTCACGGTGAGGACGTAATTCATTTGCAAGACCATAACAATAAAACACAATTCAAAAACATTTGGATTAGAAGACTGTAATTAGTCCGCAGTTGATAGTTAGTAGAATTTTAATAAATGTGCCACTTCTAATAAAGGTGGCATATTTTTTTGTTTCATACCAACTAGAGGCATTCGCCAAAACAACGTCATACCAACGAGACGCATTGCAATGCGTCTCTACCCCACCTCTTATAACATTATGTTAATAATTCTTTTTGCCTTGAAATCAATTTTTTCGGTAGGATTAATAACAATTTGGTCGCCAACTTTACTCAATGCCAATACTTCTGAAACTTCCACTTGGGTGAGTTTTGAATTGCTTGATTTTTTTTCATAGATAAAAATTCCATTTCGTCTTAAATATAGACGAAATGGAATTTTTACAGCCTCTGGAGAGGTTGGTTTACCTTTCATAACGGTAAGTACCCCTTTACTTTTGATAGAAAAACTTGAATAGTCGAGCGGTTGTCCGTTCAACAAAAGCGGATTGGCATAAATACTTGTATTTTTACCTTCTTCGTTTCTTTCAAATTCGGCATCGGCGTTGCCCATCACTTCTTGCTCTCTTTGTTCGGGGGTCAGCCATACTTGACCAATTTTCGGTGCATTGAAAACCTTTACATTATCACCATCTTTTAGTTTTTCTTTACTTTCAACAACCACCAAATCGCCAGTTTTCAAGCCTTTTGCTGTCCATTTATCATTGTTTAAAATTGTAGGTATTGCTTTAACAATCGTTTCACCATTTTTTTTAGTAATAACATAAATAGAGCAAGTACCTTTATTATTGAGAATCATCTCTTTTGTGATATTAAAATCACTTTGAACTGCACTTACCTTCACCACTTTTGGCGGTTTTGGTGGAAGTGGAGTACTAACTCTCGCTGGTTGCGGAGCTACTCGTGGTGTAGGTGTTGGCATATACGAATTTCGAGGTGCAGTGGGTGCTACTCTCGGAGTTGGCGAAACTATTGACTGTGGCAAAGGTGGTGTTGGAGCTGAGAGACTTCCACTACGATTGTCGTTGTTATTATAATTGTAGTTATTAAAACCACTCTGTGTACTGAAATTAATATTATCGCCTTTTACACTTATTCTCAAATCTTTTTCTTTAATATTTTTATGACGACTACCCCAATTTTGGTTAATCCAGTTCCAAACTTTTTCATAAACTGCGGGTGATTGTGGTTCAAGGTCAATCAATAGTTTTTCTCCTTTTAGGCGAACTTCAAAATCTTTTTTGTCTTTTATCAAACCTGCCTTGAAAAGCATATCAGCAAAATCGGCAACTTGTTTTTTGAAACGAATTTCTTCTTCTTTTGCCAATTTTTCGAGCACTTTTCCTTTTGCTTCCATGAGTTTTCCCAAACTATCCATTGGCTTGCTTTGGAGTTGCATTAAGCGACCGAGGCTATCCATTGGCGAATGTAAGCTATTCATTTTCTGCTCAAAAGGTCGCATTTCTGTTTCGATTTTGTGCATTTCAGCTTCTTGTAAGGCCATCAGCTTTTGCAATTCACGCTCTTTCTTCTGCAAATCTGCCATTTTTTGTTTTGCTTCAGCTGGCATTTTCCCGTCATCATATTTCATTTCTAATTTCTGTATAGCCAAACTCGCTTCTTGCATCTCTATTGCTAACGCTTGAATCTTTTTCTGTGGAAGCTGCATTTTACGTTGTATTTGTTCTATTTCAGCTCCCTGCTTTTCCATTTGTTTGCCATATTTCTCTTCCATTTGCTTACCATAAACCTCCATTACTTTACCGTACTTTTCCATTTCTTTGCCTAATCGCTCCATTTCTGCTTCTACTTCATCGAGTGCGGAAGTATCGGATATAACAATATTTTGTTTTTTCTCAACCAAATTTTCGACCGATAAATCAAGTGATTTCTTTACTTCAACAATTTGCTTATTTGCCAATGGTTTATCATTCTTTTTCACTTCTTTTTGTGCATAAACTACACCTAAAGCCACGACCAAAATCATTCCCAATACAGCTGCCCAATTGCCATAACTTAGTGGTTTCGACTCATTTATACCAATAATTCTTTTGATTCTGTCCATAAAAGTTTGGCGTTTTGCACCGAAAGCCATTGCCAAGCGTGGTTGCTGTTGGTAGCTTGCCACCTGCGTCAGAGCTTTTGCCAAAACCATTCTATCGCCACAGATTTCGACTGCAAAATCATCGCAACAGTTTTCTCGTTCGTCACGCACTTTTGCCGAAATAAACCATGTAACAGGATGAAAGAAAAACAAGATTTCGACAAAATTTTGGAATATATTGACCAAATAATCGTAGCGTTTGATGTGTGCCAATTCGTGAGCCAAAATCGCTTCTAATTGCTTGACTGTCAAGCCAGTAGCAATACCGACTGGCAGCAAAATGATTGGTTTCAACCAACCAATTGTCATCGGTACAGTTGCTCGTGCCGATTCGAGTAACTTGATTGTGGCCGAAATTTGTATTTTTTCAAGAAGATTATCCATCAACGCCTGAATATCAGCACTTATTGGCTTTACTTGTTGCACTTTTAGCTTTTGCACATAAGTAAATCCAACCACCAAACGAAGCAATAAAAGACTCGTACCAATTATCCAAAAGGTAACAAACAAATCAAGATTGCTTTGCAAGAAAAACTCAGCTTGTTGTAAAACACTTAGCTTTTGTGGCGTAAAAGCAAGGTTTGACGTTTTAGCCAAAAAGTTGATAAATACCTGATTTCCAGATGAATAAGTTAAGCTTGTGGCAGGCTCATAAACTGTAAAAAAAGTAACGATAGCAGACAAAAACTGTAAACCCAAAGCCCCAAGTCCAAGCCAATAGCGAGTACTAGAAGGCTTAGAAAAATAGTATAAGATACTGAATATCAGCACAATAGCAATGCCTTGCCAAATTGAGTGAATGAGTGTCCAGCCCAATGCTGAACTTAGGTTTGATGGAATAATTTCAAATAGCTTTTTCATAAATAGTCCTCAGTTTTTTAAATTATATCTTATGAGGGTATAAGACATAAATTGATTGAATTGATAATTTTATAAACCTAAACTTCTTTCTTTTTCGGCGATTAATTTCTTTATTTCCTCTAATTCATCCATACTAACATCCTGATTACCAAGTGTTTGCATCACGAGCTTCATTGCCGAACCTCTGAATGTGGCATCTACAAATTTTCCGAGTAGCAACTGTTGGGTTTGCTCCTCTCCTATTGCCGCTTTATAGAGATGATAACGTCCTTCTTCGGTACGACTCACGATATTTTTCTCATTCATAATCTGCAATAACTTAAGAGTAGTTGTATAGCCTACGTCTTTCATTTTTGAGCGGGCAGCATTCCGTAGTTCGTCGTTTACTTGCCTGACTGTTGCTTTACCAAATTGCCACAAAATCTGCAAAATTTCTAATTCCGACTCGGTGGGCTTTATTGATTGTATGCTTTCCATAATTTTTGTTTACGAATTATTTCGTAGCAAATATAGTACGAAACAATTCGTAGTTCCAAATTTTATTACGAATATTTTCGTAGATAAATAAAAAAAAACTGTTTTGTAAAAAGTTTTAAGTCAAACTTACTTACAAAACAGGCTTTACTTTGCTAATAATCAAGTATTTACAAAAAATCACTTACAGGCATTAGCCACAAAATCCTCCAAATCTTTTTTGGTTGTTCCAGTATAATAAGTTGGACAAGACTTAAAAAAATCGCTAAGGGCATTGGCGTAGGCTTGGCATTTGGCTTTATTTGCTGGGTCTGAACTGTATGCTGTTGCAGCATCCGTAACTTTTTTTGCATCATTATCGCATCTATTTGCCACTGTTGAAACCGCTTTTGAGCAGCTGCCCAATATTCCGAAAGATAAAGACAGAATTGAGGTCACTAAGATAATTTTTTTCATGGAAGTGTCTATTTTTAGGTTTTATAAGACAAAAGTATTGATTCTGGCGATTGACTGTTCCAAAAAAATGCAAAATTTACTGGGCGGTCGGCAGCAAGTTTCGGTCAAAAAACTATCTTTGGTAATTCATTCTATTTAACCCTTCATCATGCCCCAAAAACTCACCCAATTCATTGGTCGAAGCTCATTCAATTTTACCTTGTTTGCTTCTATCACTGCTTTTTTTACCTATATGTGTTTTTACCCATTTAGGCGAGCTTACACAGCAGCAACTTATGAAGACTTAGCTTTTTTTGGAGTAAATTTCAAAATCTTAATCATCACGGCACAAGTATTGGGTTTTGCCGTTTCAAAAGGATTAGGCATCAAGTATGTATCGGAAATGTTGCCAGCCAATCGCTCCCGCAACTTGCTTATAATGATAGCTTTATCTTGGATTTGCTATCTGTTTTTCGCCCTCACCCCTGCCCCATACAATTTGTTTTTTATATTCATGGCAAGTCTGCCTTTGGGCATGGTTTATGGCACAATTTTGGGGTTTTTAGAAGGTCGAAAAACGACTGATTTATTGGTTGCTGTGCTGACGGCTTCGTTTATTATGGGTTCGGGATTTGCCAAAAGTATCGGAAAATGGGTAATGACGAGCCTCGAAGTAAGCCAGTTTTGGATGCCCTTTGTGGCATGTGCTATTATGATTGTGCCGTTTGGCATCTGTACGTGGTTGATGGGGCAAATTCCGCCACCCACGGAGGCCGATAAAGAAAATCGTACCGAACGTAAACCGATGCAAAAAGCTGATAGACAGGCATTTATCAAAGAATTTTCGTTGAGTATGTTTATTTTTGTGATGTCTTATGTATTGCTCACGACTTTTCGGGAGTTTCGAGATAATTTTACGCCTGAGATTTGGAAACTACTTGGCTACGGCAATAATTCTGCGATTTTTACTCAAACCGAAACTCCGATTGCCATTACCGTTTTGTTGATTATGGCTTCAATGCGATGGGTGCAAAATAATTATAAGGCTTTTGTAATTATACAATTATTGATGTTGGCAGGTGGTGTTTTGATTGGCGTAAGTACGCTACTTTATCAGCAGCAAATACTCTCACCCGTTGCGTGGTTGACCAGTTTAGGCTTAGGCGTTTATATGGCATATTCGATGTGCAATAGCCTATATTTTGAACGAATGATTGCGGCTTTTAAAAAATCTGGTACGGTTGGATTCCTCATTACATTTGCTGATTACTATGCTTATTTGGGCAGTATTTTGGTGCTTTTCTACAAAAATTTCTTTCAAAAAAACATCAATTATCTCGACTTCTTTATTATTCTATCTTATTGTATATCAGTTATTTATGTAATATTAGTTGCTCTTTCAATGTGGAATTTGAGTTTAAAAAAGGCTAAATCAACCGAAAGTTAAATTTAGTTTGGATTGAGCTGAGATTGTTGTGATATTGTGAGAGAATTATACCTTTAAACCCCAATCCTAAAAAATAATATGCCATAATAAACATAACCCAGCTATTGGTCACTCTCATGAGTTTATTGAAACTGGCAAAGCATCTTGTCCTAATATAGTTTAGAAGTTGTTAAGTTTTTTTTGCTGGTAAAAAATGATACTTGTTTGACTTAATTAAGGTTGAAAAAGTTAAATTTTGTGAGCAAAATGAGCCTTTCTTGAACGAAGAGTAAGTTTAAAAGGTATATTTTAAGCTTAAATCAAAAAACTTAAACAACCAATTAGATTCACAGAATTTCAATAAATATAATGACAAAAATGACAGAGGAAATTCTGAAAAGACACGAAACCAACCTGCAAAATGCCTTCATGTTGGCTCCTGTAATGATTTGTATACTTCGTGGACCAAATCATGTATTTGAACGAGCTAATAATATGTATATGGAGTTAATTAGCCATAGAGATATTATTAACAAAACAGTCCGAGAAGCATTACCAGAATTGGAAGGACAAGGTTTCTTCGAACTTTTAGACGACGTTTATAAGACTGGAAAAACCTATAATGGTTATGAAACATTAGCCACAATAGACCGAGGCAAAGGAGCAATTGAGGATAACTACTTCAATTTTACCTTCCAAGCATCGCATGATCATGAAGGAAATATAGAAGGTATTTTGGTATTTCTGGAAGAGGTTACTGAGCAAGTAACTTGCCGTAAAAAAATTAAAAAAAGCGAAAAACGATTCCGCAACTTAGTAGAACAAACCACCACGCCTATTCTTATTTTAAAAGGAGAAAAAATGGTTTTGGAGGTAGCGAATGAATCTGTGTTTAAATTCTTCAATATAGGAAAAGAAGCGTTGGGCAAACCATTTTTGGAAATTCTTCCCGAAATGAAAGAACAGCCTTTTATGGATTATCTGTATAATGTATTACACAATGGCGTCACACATTATGGTAATGAAGAACCCGCTTATTTTATCCGTGAAAACGGAGAAAAAGAAACTATTTATTTCAACTTTGTTTACCAACCTTACCACGAAGACGATGGAAGCATTTCGGGCGTGATGGTATTGGCAAGCGATGTTACTGAGCAGGTTTTGTCAAGAAAGAAAATTGAAGAAAGCGAAAAACGCTACAACATGATGTTGATGAAATCGCCATTTGGTTTTGCAGTTCTAAAAGGCAAAAACATGGTAATTACACTTGCCAATGATAGCGTAAAAGAATTTTGGGGCAAAGGAAAGGATATAGAAGGAAAGCCTCTTTTTGAACTGTTGGTTGAACTTAAAGATTCCACATTCCCAGGTTTGATTGAAAACGTGTACACCACAGGTATTCCGTTTTATGGCGAAGAACTGCTTGCTCCTGTTTTGCGAAATGGAAAATTAGAAGATGTGTATTTCAATTTTGTTTACCAACCTTACTTAGAAGCTGACGAAACCATATCGGGAGTTACCATCATTGCTTACGAAGTAACCGCCCAGGCACTTGTAAAGAAAGCATTAGCACAACAGCGAGAGGTAGAACAAAAAGCATTGAAGAGCATTGAAGAAAGCAATACACGTTATTATTACATGCTAATGCAATCGCCATTTGCTTTTTCCATAATGAAAGGAAAAGATATGGTGATAACGCTCGCCAACGATTTGATAAAAGAGTTTTGGGGCAAAGGTATGGATGTGGAAGGTAAAACGTTATTGCAGGTATTACCCGAACTTGAAAACCAGCCATTTCCAAAACTTATGGATTCGGTTTTTACCACAGGAAAGCCAATATATGTTAATGAAATACTTGCTCAACTTCAACACGACCACACATTAGAGAATAGGTATTTTAATGTTGTTTACCAACCCCATTATGAAGCAGATGATACTATTTCGGGAGTTATAACTATTGCTTATGACGTGACTGAAATGGTGCTTGCACGCAAAAAAATAGAAGAAAGCGAAACATTTAACCGTGCCGTATTAGAAAGCAGCCCCGATTGTGTTAAAATGCTCAGTTCTGAAGGCCGACTGGAGTTTATAAACCCCAATGGTATTTGCCTTTTAGAGATTGATGATTTTGAATCCGTAAAAGACACCTACTGGTGGGATATATGGGAACCTAAAAACCAGCAAATCATAAAAGATGCAGTAGCAATAGCAAAAAGCGGAGAAAAAGTTCAGTTGCAGATTTTCAGTTCTACAGCAAAAGGCACACCCAAATGGTGGGATATAATAGTATTGCCCGTGCAGGAAGTTGGAGGTGATAAAAATCTTAATCGCATACTTTCTGTTTCCAGGGATATTACCGAACAAAAACAATATCAACTTAAAGAACTGGAACTTTTGAGCAGGTTTCAAAATTTAGTGGAGCAAGCTCCAGTTGCTATCTGCGTAATGCGTGGAAAAAATTATATAATAGAAATCATAAATGAAGGAATGCATGAAATGTGGGACAGGACATTAGAAGAGACATTAAATAAACCTGCATTTGAAGTATTACCCGAACTAATGGAACAGGGATTTAAAAACCTTTTAGATAATGTTTACAACACTGGTGAACGTTTTGTAGCGGAAGAACTTCCTATAAGCTTAAAGCGTAAAGGAAAACTTGAAAGTACTTACGTAAAATTTGTGTATGAGCCATTGCGTGAAGCTGATGGAACTGTTTCAGGTGTGATGGCTTTGGCACATGAAATAACTGAGCAGGTTTTATCAAGAAAAAAAATAGAAGAAAGCGAAACAAAGTTCCGAACTCTTATAGAAAATGCACCCGTTGCAACCTGTTTTTTTACCGGAAGAGAAATGAAGATAGAAGTTGCCAATGATATAATGATAGGTTATTGGGGTAAAGGAAAAGATGTAATAGGAAAAAAATTAGCCGATGCAATTCCTGAATTAAAGGGGCAACCTTTTCTTAAAATATTAGACGATGTGTTTACGACAGGTAAAATTTACGAAGCAAAAAATGCATTTGCTCAACTGGAGTCAAACGGTGTTTTGAGAACTTACTATTTTGATTTCACTTATAAACCCATTCGAAATGCTGCAGGCGAAATATATGGCATTATGAACATGTCGGCGGATGTAACTGAGCAGGTTCTTTCAAGAAAAAAATTAGAAGCAAGCGAAGAGCAATTTAGCACCATGGCAAATAACATTTCCCAGTTTGCATGGATGACCGATGAGAAAGGATACATATACTGGTACAACCAACGCTGGTACGATTACACAGGTACAACCCTCGAAGAAACGCAGGGTTCAGGATGGCAAAAAATACTTCATCCTGATATGGTAGAAGAGGTTATAGAAAGCATTAAAAAATCAATTGAAGAAGGCACCGATTGGGAATATACTTTTTTGCTGCGTGGTAAAGATGGAATGTATCGTTGGTTTCTATCGCGGGCTGTTCCTGTAAGAGACAATGATGGCAAAGTGATTAGATGGTTTGGAACTAATACAGATATTACCGAACAAAAAGAAGCTGGCAAAAAAGCAGAAGAGGCAACCCTCATGGCTGAAGATGCTATGAAAGCAAAACAGCAATTTTTATCAAATATGAGCCACGAAATCAGAACACCCATGAATGCAATTATTGGGTTTACTAATGTGGTGCTAAAGACAAAATTAGACGAAAAACAAAAAAAATATATAAATGCTATTAAAACGTCTGGCGATTCGTTGATTGTATTAATTAATGACATACTTGATCTTGCGAAGCTAGAGGCAGGGAAGATGATCTTTCAACTAATTCCGTTTAAATTATATGAATCCATTACCGCAATGCTTCATCTATTTGAAATAAAAATTCAGGAAAAAGATATTGAATTAGTGAAAGAATACGACACTGCTATTCCTGAAATTTTACTTGGCGATCCAGCACGTTTACATCAAATAATTATAAACTTAATAAGCAACGCCCTAAAATTTACAACAAAAGGAAAAATAACCTTAAGTGTTAGATTGCTGAACGAAGATGATGAAAAAGCAAGCATCGAATTTGCTGTAACAGATACAGGAATTGGCATTCCGGAAAATAAGCTGGAAGATATTTTTGATGCATTTGAGCAAGCAAGCAGCGAAACCTCTCAATTCTTTGGAGGAAGTGGCTTAGGACTTGCCATCGTTAAACAATTGGTAGAACCTCAAGGAGGAACACTCTCAGTTAAAAGCAAAGTGGGGAAAGGATCAACATTTAGTTTTGTTATGAGCTTTAAAAAAACAGCATTAGACACCGCAATTGAAGCAGCAACACCATCTCCACCAATGCTAAAAAACATAAAAATATTGATGGTTGAAGACGTTAAACTGAATCAGCTTTTAATGAAAATAATATTAGAGGATTTTGGTGTTGAAGTAGATTTGGCAGACAATGGGAGAATAGCCGTAGAAAAATTAAAAACAAATAATTATAATCTTATTTTTATGGATTTGCAAATGCCCGAAATGAATGGTTTTGAAGCAACAGAGTATATCCGTAATAAAATGAATTCTCAAATTCCAATTATCGCCCTTACGGCAGATGTCACCACTATGGATGTTGAAAAATGCAAAGCCATCGGAATGAATGATTATATATCAAAACCGATTGACGAAAAATTATTATATGCCAAAATTATTAAGTATCTGCCGAAACCCAAAGATTAGAAAAGCCATCTGAGAAAGACCGATACCATTAAATATAATTATGGGCGGGAGGATTGAGTAGAAAAACTAAAAGAAAAACATGAAAATTGCATACACGTTTTCAACAACCGCCTTCTCCAATAAAATCAAAAAACAGAGAAACTTCCTATATTTGCACAAATTCAAACAAACATAACACTAAAAAGACTTCCTTTCAACCTCACCATTATTGCCGAAGTGAAACCTTATTTTTAAAATTGCCAAACCCCATGCTAACTCCCACACAAATAAAATACAAAATAGACTACGAAATCGTAGTTGATTGCTACGATGACTTTGAAGTAAGCATGGGCTGGTTTACAACGATGGATGATGACCTCGAATTTCCATTTGAAGCTACGGCAAAATTCGAAAAGCGTGATGGCACGATTGAATTCAAGCAAGTAACCATCGTAGGTTTAGATGCCGACGAACAAAGTTTCAGAGGTTCCGATTTCAAACTTAAAATGGCTGACGGCGAATATATCAAGCCGATTGCCTATTCAAAATTGAGTAAAATTGATGCCTCAGAGCAAACAATGGAACTATTGCAATGCTGGGATTATTGGTTAACACAATATTAATAGATAAATAACAAAATTCAATTCCAACTCATCAAAAATGACCATCAAATCCACTAAAATAAGACAGATTTTTCAAAAAACAAGCAATCTCCACATTGGAGTTATTGGTGATTTTGCCGTTGATTTTTATTACGGAATCAATCAACAAACGCAAGAGTTTTCGGTTGAAACTGGTAAAGAAGTTTTTTGGGGAACTCAACCTATAACGTCATTGGGTGCAGCAGGAAATGTAGTGCAGAATTTGACGGCTTTGGGTGTGCAAAATATTCAAGTTTTTGGGTGCGTAGGCAATGATATTTTTGGTCGTGAAATGAAACATTTGTTTCAAAATCTTAATGTCGATACTACATATCTGAAAAGCCTTTCGAGCGGCTGGGATACTTGCACTTATACCAAACCAATGTCGGTCAATGGCGAGGAAAATCGTTTAGATTTTGGCACGCATAATGCTCTTTCAGAAGAGGTTTTTGGTCAAATTTTACTCGACATCGAATCCGCCTTATCTCAACTTAATGTGCTGATTATCAATCAACAATTTCCTAATCCACTGCTTACTCCTCAACGTATTCAGCAACTCAACAACATTTTATCGAAGTTTCCCGATTGCCTTTATGTGGCCGACTTGCGAGCCTATGGTCTTCATATCAAAAATATAATTTTAAAAGTAAACACCGAAGAATTAGCCCGATTAGTCGAAATTTCAGTAATAGACGAAGCAGACGAAATGACTTGTTGCAAACATGGAAAAACTTTACTCAATCAAATTGGCGGTTCGCTCGTTATAACCAGAGGCGAACACGGAATTTTATACATTGATGCCAACGAAACACAAAGCGTAAAAGCATTAAAATTAAATACTGAAATCGATACTGTTGGTGCGGGCGATACCGTTGTAGCGGCATTTTCGGCAAGTCGAGGAACGGGAGCCAGTATAAAAGAAGCTCTCGAAATTGCCAATTTAGCCGCCGCCATAACAGTCCAAAAATTACACCAAACAGGCACAGCAAATTTGCAGGAGATTTTAGAACAAAAAAGTAAGATAGATAACTATTAGTCAGCCATTTAGATTGTTTTAAATTACGAAATTAATCATCCATTGAAACAAGTCTAATCCGATATTCAACAAAACATTAAACCTTCATAAACTATAAAAACCTTCAACCCATGATTCTTTCTCACGCCCAAGAACTACGAGACGAAATAGTTTCTTACTTAAATAATGGCTTATTACCTTTTTGGATTTCTCGAACCATAGATACTGAATATGGTGGTTTTCTTACACATTTCGACGAATTTGGTAATGATTCGGGCGAAGACGAAAAATCTTTGATTGCACAGTCTCGTTCGGTTTTTACATATTCTTCTGCTCATCGTGCAGGTTATGGCGGTGGAAAATTAGCAGAAATGGCTCGTCATGGCGTTGATTTTTTACTCAATAAAATGTGGGACCAAGAACACGGCGGTTTTTATTGGATGATGAATCGAAAAGGTGAAGTCGTAATTGACGAAAAAATCGTTTACGGACATAGTTTTGCCATTTATAGTTTGAGTGAATATACACTCGCCACTGGTGACCCCCGTGGACGTGAATATGCAGAAAAAGTATTCGATTTACTACAAAAACACGCCGTTGATACACATTTTGGTGGGTATTGGGAAATGTTTCATCGTAATTGGGATTTGAAAGGTGCTGGTGCAGCAGGTGGCGACCGCAAAACGCTCGACGCTCACATGCACTTAATGGAGGCATTTACAACGCTTTATGAATGTACGGGTCAGCAAGTGCATCGCCGTAAACTGTTGGAATCAATTGAATTATTGACCAATAAAATCATGCATCCAAAATATGGCACGGGTATTCCGCAGTTTTGGGCAGATTGGACGGTTGCTCCACAAATAAAATTCGATATCGTGTGGGGCTGGGACAGATTCAGCGAAGACGGACAAAAAGCATCCGCCGAGGACAATACCAGCTACGGACATAATGCCGAGTTTGCTTGGCTCTTGATGCACGCCCTTGATATTTTGAATTTGCCTTACGATTTGCACCATGAGCAAATTCAGAAATCATTTAGTCATTCGGTTGAAAATGGCATTGATTGGGAATTTGGGGGAGTATTTGTGGAAGGCTCGCACGATGGCGAAGTATATGACCGAGAAAAAGAGTTTTGGCAACAAGCCGAAATGTTGATTGGAACGTTGGATGCCTACCGTTATCTGAAAGACGAAAAATATTGGAAAGCTTACGTAAATGTACATCGTTTTGTTTTTGATAAAATGATTAACCATAAATTGGGAGAATGGTGGCCATTAATGACTCGCCAAGGCGAACCAATTTGGAAACACATGAGCCACTCATGGAAAATCAATTACCATGATGTACGAGCAATGGTACAATCTATTGTGAGACTTGATAAGCTAATAAAAAGTTGATTATAACATGATGGATTAATCAAACAATTTTATTAAATTTCCCAACTTTATTAATAATTGTCAAAAATACACGTTTGACGACTAATTTATTCAACCTTAAACTGAAAAGAAATTATGAATAAAAACCCTTCACGTCGTATGGCTCTAAAAAATATTTTAGGCAGTGCGGCTATGGTTTCTGCTCCGATGACATTTAGCGAAGTATTTGCAGCTAATGAAAAAGTGCTTGGAGCTGAACTAAACGGCAAAATAAATCACTCGGCTTGTCGTTGGTGTTATGCTAAAATTCCGTTGGAAGAGCTTTGTCAAGCCGCAGTGGCAATGGGACTCAAATCAATTGAGCTGCAAGGTCCTGACGAATGGCCAGTATTGAAAAAATACGGTTTGACTTGTGCAATGCCTTGGGGTGCGGGCAAAGGTATCAATGACGGTTTTAATGAACTCAAACTACATGACGAACTCGTGGCAAGTTATGAGGCTATTTTCCCAAAATTACAAGCCGCAGGTTTAGATAAAGTAATTTGTTTTTCGGGAAATAGAAAAGGAATGTCGGACGAACAAGGTCTTGAAAACTGTGCCATTGGACTGAAAAGGTTGATGCCTTCGGCAGAAAAATATGGTATAACCATGACTATGGAATTACTCAATAGCAAGGTAAATCATAAGGATTATATGTGCGACCTAACCAAATGGGGTGTAGCATTGTGTGACAAAGTAGGGTCGGATAGATTCAAGCTGCTTTACGATATTTACCACATGCAAATCATGGAAGGAGACGTAATCGCAACAATTAAAAAGTATAATAAGTATTTTTCTCATTATCATACTGGTGGCGTACCGGGGCGTGCCGAAATTGATGATACGCAAGAATTGAATTACCCAGCCATCATGCGAGCCATCGTAGCAACTGGCTATAAAGGCTTTGTTGGACAAGAATTTATACCAAAACGCCCAGATGCAATCGCTTCGCTGAAACAAGGTGTAACGATTTGTGATATTGCTTAGCCCCTCTCAACCCTCTTTGATAGAGAGGGCTTTACTCATTTATCTACCATCATTTCCGACCCATCCCTAATAGGGAGGGGTCGGGGGTAGGGCTTCTACACCTTTAAAAACTTAATTTTCAAAGTTTTTTCAATCTTAGTAAGCATTTGCAAATCGTCTTTGGTTACAAAACTTATTGAAATTCCTCGCTTGCCTGCACGAGCCGTTCGGCCGCTTCGGTGGGTATAATATTCAATTTGGTCGGGTAGTTGATAATGCACTACATAAGCCAAACCTTCTACATCAATTCCTCTTGCCGAAATATCGGTGGCAACCAAAACCTGCACTTTTTTATTCTTAAAAGCACGCATTACTTTCTCTCTATCTCGTTGTTCCAAATCGCCATGAATGGCATCGGCAGCAATATTTTTAGCAACTAATTTTCTTGCAACTACCTGAGCATCAGCCTTTGTGCGACAAAAAACAATGCCTCGCCCTGCTCCTTGTGATTGCAAAAACTGCACAACGAAATCAAATTTTTGATTCATTTCGCAGATAAAAAATTGGTGTTCAATCAATCCATTGACCACTTCAGTTTTACTTACCTGAATGGTATGCAAATCGGGCGACATATATTTCAAGATGAGCGACCTTAATCCATCAGGAAGCGTTGCTGAGAAAAGCCACGTATTGCTATTTTTATGCACTTTCTCCAAAATTGTGTCAATATCATCTTTAAAACCCATGCTCAACATTTCGTCGGCTTCGTCAAGCACGATGGTTTTTACATGACTTAAATCAATGGCTTGTTTTTGAATCAAATCTATCAAACGCCCAGGCGTTGCAACAACAATCTGAGTTGGACGTTGCAGATTTTTTATCTGAATTTCTATCCATTCTCCACCAAAAACCGCTTCCACGAAAACTTTTTCGGTGTGTTTGGTCATTTTGAATAATTGCTTGGCAATTTGCTGGCATAATTCTCTGGTTGGCGATAAAATCAATGCTTGAACGTTTGTATCATTAGCCTTGATTTTCTGTAATAAGGGTATTCCAAAAGCAATGGTTTTTCCCGTTCCTGTTTGGGCTTGACCGATAAAATCTGAGGTATTTTTAAGCAAAAAAGGAATTGCTTTTTCCTGAATTTCGGTCGGATTCGTAATTTTCATTTCGGTCAAAGCCGTAATTAAATTCTCCGAAACGCCGAGTTGTTTGAATGTTTCCAAAACTAAAAGTGTATTATTTGAAACGTAAAGGTACGGAAAATAAGTGATTTTGAAGAATGATTTTTGAATGTAACCTTAGTTTAATTATTTGATAATCAGTATTTTATATATATTACAGTATCTAATTTTACATAATTTATAAAAAACGATGACATATTCCTAACGAATTATTAAATTTGCTAAAACTTAAATCATCAACCAAAACAATGAAAAAAACACTCATATTACTTTGTTTATTTGCTCTACTTATTGTAGAAGTACAGGCTCAAAAAATGAGAGGCACCGACAAAAGCCCAATGGATATGGCGTATTATCCTGATAACTTTGCCCATGACCGTAAATTCGCCCCAAAACTTATTGGCGATATGCCCGCTATCGTGCGTGTAACTTACAGTCGCCCTGCAAAAAAAGAGCGTGAGGTTTTTGGCACTAAAATCGTTCCTTATGGTGAGGTTTGGCGTTTGGGTGCAAACGAATCGACCGAAATAAAGTTTTATCAAGACGTAATGATACAAGGCAAGAAAGTTAAAGCAGGTACATATTCGCTCTTTGCCATTCCAAATGCCACAGAATGGACAATTATCCTGAACAAAGATTTAGACTTTTGGGGGGCTTATAGTTACAATGCAGCCAATGATATTTTACGTGTAAATGTTCCTGTAAAAAAAACAGAAGAAGTAGTAGAAAGTTTCTCTATTCAATGTATTAAAGGTGGCGACAAAGATACAATCATGAAGATGGCTTGGGACACTACTTTGATTGAATTACCAATTTCATTCTAATCGAAAAAACATGACTATTTCACGAAAAATTGTCCTAAAGTCAATCTTTGGGGCGTTGATAAGTTTGCCAGTTTTGGGCAAAAAGAAAGAAGAGAAAGACATTCTGGGCTTTAAAGATGAGTTTTCGGTGGCTTGGAAAAGTTCATTCGACCATACGCTAAAAATCTTCAATCAAATGCCTGAAGATAAATTCGAGTTTAAATATACGCCTGAGTCATATACTTTCCGAACGCAATTTGTGCATTGCATTACATTTACGACCTCCCAAATTTGTGGTCGTCTGAACATTCCAAACCCATATGACGAAAAGGAAAAAAAGAATGGTTTTTGGAAAAATCTTTCAAAAGCTGAGTTAGAAACCGAGCTAAAAGAGTTTTATGCTTGGGTTGAAAAAACAGTTTTTGAAACAAAACCCGAAAAATTGATGCAATTGGAAAACTACGCAGGTGGCAATGTTCCTACTTGGCGGCTATTTTATGCCCTCGAAAATCACATTATTCATCATCGTGGACAAGCAATTTGCTACTTACGCCTCAACGGCATTACCCCTATTGGATATCTTGGTTGGTAAAATAAAAAAATGGAAAAATACCTAAAAATTATTCAAGGAGCATATTCTGGTTATTTTAATTATTTCATCAACGAAATGCTAAATCCGAGTTGGCACAACTATTTTTACTGGTTGTTGGCTGCTTCGTTGGCGATTTGGCTGCTTGAAATTAAGTTTCCGTGGCGAAAAAACCAGCCTTTGATTCGTGAATATTTTTGGCTTGATGCTTTTTATTTATTTTGGAATTATTTCTTATTTTCGCTCATTGCTTATAATGCACTTTCTATGGTAGCAGTGCAAGCATTCAACGATTTTTTGGGTCTGTTTGGCGTTACTAATCTCGTAGCAATAAGGGTCAGTAATTTACCCACTTGGCTTCAATTAGTCTTGATTTTTGTCTTGCGAGATTTTATGCAATGGGCAATTCATCGACTGCTACACCATGTTGACTGGATGTGGGAATTCCATAAAGTACACCACAGTACCGAAGAAATGGGTTTTGCTGCACTTCTACGCTACCATTGGATGGAAAATATTATTTATCGTAGCTTAGAATACATTCCGTTAGCAATGATTGGTTTTGGCATTTCTGACTTTTTCATCGTGCATATTTTCACTTTAGTAACGGGGCAATTAGGACACGCCAATCTCAAAATTTCATTGGGACGACTAAAATATTTGCTCAACGGACCACAAATGCACTTATTGCATCATGCCAAGTATTTGCCAGCTTCGCATCCTTATGGCTTCAATTATGGCATCACATTAAGTATTTGGGATTTTCTTTTTAAAACTGATTACTGGCCTTCCGATGACGAAAATCTACCTATTGGGTTGCCCGATGAAGAGCATTTTCCAAAAGATTTTATCGGACAAAATATTCGTCCTTTTCAACGAATATTTGGCAAAAAACAATAAAATTCAACCTTTTTTATATAAAAATTCAACCCTAATAATTACTTTACATGAAAAAAAGATTCTTTCGTTCAACCTTTATGCTTGCAGCTTTGGCAGGAAGTGCGGGTTTATTTGCTTATAAAAGTATTTCTGAGCCTCCCATCAAAAAGAACAAAACCAATATTGCCGAGGCAATCAAACTTCCTACGGGCTTTTCGGCTACGATTCTTGGCACTGATTTGGGAGCAACTCGCCATATTACAGTTTCAAAAAATGGTGACATTTACGCTAAATTATCAAAATTGAAAGACGGAAAAGGCATTTGTTTACTCCGTGACACCAACAAAGATGGTATAATTGACGAAACAAAGTATTTCGGTAATTATCAAGGGACTGGCGTTACCATAAAAAACGGTTATCTGTACGCTTCTTCTAATACTGGCGTTTTTCGTTATAAATTGAATGAAAAAGAAGAAATTATTGATGCCGAAAATCCCGAAAAAATCGTTGATGGTTTAGTTGATAAAGGACGTGACAATGCCAAACCTTTTGTGCTTGACAATAACAATAATATTTACGTAACTGTTGGGTCGTACAATGACCCTTGTCGAGAAAAAGGCACTGGCAAGGGAATTATGCCGTGTTCAATTTTAGATTCGGCAGGTGGTATTTGGAAATTCAATGCCGAAAAAATGAATCAAACTTTTTCGGATGGTGTACGTTATGCCACAGGTTTGAAAAATGCCGTTGGAACTGCTTGGAATTCAAAAACTAACACGCTTTTTGCAACCGTTCATGGACGTGGACAATTCCATGATTTTTATCCGCAATATTATACGCCTAAACAAAGTGCCGAATTACCTGGCGAAACTTTGTATGAACTCCACCAAGGAGATGATGCTGGCTGGCCATATATATATTATGACCAGTTTCAGAAAAAGAAAATTGTTGCTCCCGAATACGGCGGCGATGGCAAAAAAACAGGCGGTGAAAAAGCAATTAATCCGACCGTTACTTTTCCTGCCCATTTAGGGCCAAATGACTTACTTTTTTATACAGGAAAGATGTTTCCTGCCAAATATAAAAATGGAGCTTTCATTGCTTTTCACGGTCAATCACAAGAACTTCATAAAGGATATTTAGTGGCTTTTGTACCTTTCGTGAACAATAAACCTTCAGGAAAATGGGAGATTTTTGCTGATAATTTCGCAGGAATTGATCTCGTAAAACCAACTGGCCCGGTGCAACACCGCCCTTGTGGATTAGCACAAGGCCCCGACGGAGCATTATACGTAAGCGATGATTTAGGCGGCACTATTTATCGAATTGCTTATAAAAAGTAAGCGATTATCTTGAAAACTAAAAGAGGTCTGCACAATAATTTGTACAGACCTTTTTCTTATTATTCAAGTTATAAAAACTCCCATTTAGGAGTTTGAGGGTTATCTTGCCGAAACGATTTCAATATCGAAAATCAAAGGAGAGTTGCCAGGGATATCACTACCTGCCCCTTGCGAGCCATAACCCAACGAAGATGGAAAAATGATTGTACCTTTTTCGCCAACTTTCATTTTTGCAATACCTTCGTCAAAACCACCAACCACTTGACCTACGCCCAATGTAAAGCCGAAATTACCCGAATCAAACTTCTTATCTGATAATAATCTTCCCGAATAGTTTACATTTACATTTTGTCCTTTTTTTAATACCGCACCTGCTGCATTTGGTGAGGTAAGAATAAAGCGTAAACCCGAAGAAGTTTTCTCGGTAATTACCAAACTTTTGCTTTTGATATAACTTTCTATTTGCTCATCTTCAGTACCAGAAAAGCCATCTTTTTCGCACGCTGCCATCATTATTGAGATTATAATTACAAAAAATAAATTGAATTTACGCATAAAATTGAGTTTAGTATTAGGATTATTGTCAAAAGACAACCGTCCCGCATTGAACATCATTGATTCTTTAGAAAACTCAAAATTATGCAAAAAATCTGGTTAAATGGTTTGAAGGAACTAAAAAATACCTAAATTTGGCTCATTAAAATCTCTTTATAAAATATTGATTCTATCGCAAAAAGCTTAAAGGCTTTTGCAATCTTCGTGTTTGTCTCTCCGACGAACACGAGATAATTGTGTATTTTCAAATTTTATAAAGAAAAAAATGGAACAAATAATAAAAATTGCTGTCGTTGGCGGCACTGGCAAATCGGGTAAATACCTTGTAAAAGAATTAGTAAAACAAGGTTTTCACTTCAAAATGCTTGTTAGAAATGCGAAATCTCGCCCAACAAGCAACCTTCTCTCAGAAAACTTAAAAATAGAAATTGTCAATGGTGATGCCAATAATTACGAAGAAATTCGCTCATTAATTGATGGTTGTCAGGCAGTTATTAGCACTTTAGGCTTGGGAATTCCTGCGAGTGAAAAGACTTTATTTAGTCAAGCAACTACACATATTATTCGGGCAATGAACGAATGTAATATTCAACGTTACGTGGTCGTCACAGGCTTGAATGTTGATACACTTTTTGATAAAAAAAGTCCTAAAACCAAGTTTGCTACCAATTGGATGTACGAAAACTACCCAATTTCAACAAAAAATCGCCAAATAGAATATGAGATTTTATCAGCCAGTAATCTTGATTGGACTTTGGTCAGACTTCCATTAATTGAGCAAACCGATGCAAGAAACCCAATAAAAACAAGTTTAGAAGATTGTGAAGGCGACAAAATCAGTGCAAGCGATTTAGCTCATTTTCTGATTGGGCAGTTGAGTGATGAAACTTTTGTTAGACAATCTCCTTTTTTGTGGAGTTTGTAGAGAAAAAACTAACTGGTTCTTGGAAACGAGTACCAGTTAGTTGAAATGTTGTGCTATTCACCCCAACAACCCAATCTGATACCACGGACTTTTGCAAAATTCATTCTTGGTCAAATAGTTTTTAGCTGCCAAATGATTATATAGTACAAAGCATACCCACAAAATTACCGACAAATACCCAAATCATATTTTAGAAGCATTTAGGTTTAGGTAAAAATATCCTATACATTAGCATTGAATTTAAAACCTCAGCCAAACAACAAAAAATGCAAATCAAACCAAAACTATTCACTATTCTCTTTCTCTTATTTTTCACCAAAACACTATCTGCACAAACAACAAAAACCAACTCAGGTAATCCGATTTTTGAGGGTTGGTACGCTGATCCTGAAGGCGTGATTTTAAACAAAGAATTTTGGATTTTTCCAACTTTCTCGGCTAAGTACAAAGACCAAGTTTTTTTGGATGCTTTTTCTTCAAAAGATATGGTAAATTGGACAAAACACCCACGTATCATTGATACTTCGGCCGTAAAATGGGCAAATAAAGCAATGTGGGCTCCGTCAATAGTACAGAAAGACAAAAAATACTATCTATTTTTCTCGGCAAATGATATTCAAAGTTCAGAAAGAAAAGGCTTTGGAGCGAATAACCCTGACAAAGATGACAAAATTGGTGGCATCGGTATTGCCGTTGCGGCTCGTCCCGAAGGGCCTTATAAAGATTATTTGGGCAAGCCTTTAATCAACCAATTTTATAACAAAGCCCAACCCATCGACCAATTTGTTTTTCAAGACAAAGACAAGCAATATTATATCATGTACGGCGGTTGGGGACATTGCAATATGGCCAAACTCAACAAGGATTTTACAGCTTTAGTGCCTTATGAAAATGGTGATTTGGTGAAAGAAATCACACCTAAAGGCTATGTTGAAGGACCAACGATGTTTATTCGCAAAGGAAAATATTATTTGATGTGGTCGGAAGGTGGCTGGACAAATGGCACTTATAAAGTAGCTTATGGCATATCTGACTCAGTTTTGGGGCCATTTGAAAAGAAATCTACAATTTTGGTTGCCGACGAAAAAGTGGCTACTGGGGCGGGGCATCATTCGGTCGTTAATATTCCGAATACCGATGAGTGGTACATTGTATATCACCGTCGCCCCATTCCGAATCTCGACCGAGACCACCGTGTAGTGTGCATCGACCGTTTGTATTTTAATGAAGATGACACAATTAAGGATGTAAAAATGACATTCGAGGGTGTGAAAAAAGTAAAATTGAAGTAGTATCAAACAAAAAACCTTTTGAAGGGAAAGCAATTCTTTCTGTCAATTTGTTTTATTAGTTTCAATTTATTTGCCCAAACTAATAATAAAGGCAAACATTTAGATTGTACCTTTTATACTATTTTCAGACTCAGGGAAGGCGTAGATATTTCATAAACTTTAGAAAAAGGTAATATGAATTATGAATTTTTTAAATCTATTAAAATAAAATGAAAACAACCCTTTTACTTACCCTATTTACTTTCTGTAATTTGCTTTTACAAGCACAAAACGACATCGAAATCTCGAAAGATATTACGTATGCCGAAGTTGATGGAAAAAAACTTCAACTTGATATTTATAAACCAAAAGTACAAAAAGAACCTTATTTGGTCGTTTGGGTACATGGTGGTGCGTGGAACACTGGAAGTAAAGCTAATCCGCCTTTGGGGTTATTGCCTTTTGGCTATGCTTTGGCAAGTGTTGATTTTCGGGCGAGTACCGAAAAACCTTTTCCTGCCGATGTGCATGATATCAAAGCAGCCATTCGTTTTTTGAGAGCCAATGCCAGTAAATATGGCTATAAATCTGATAAAATAATCATTTGGGGCAGTTCATCGGGCGGGCATTTGGCGGCATTAGTTGCCACTACCAACAACAATGCAACTTTAGAAGGTAATTTGGGGAGTTTTTTGAATACTTCCTCATCTGTGCAGGCTTGTATTGATTTTTTCGGACCAACTAATTTTCTTACTATACTCAATCAATCAACGCCGCATGGCTTGAATGTTCGCTTGCCAGCATTGGCTATTTTACTCGGAAAACCTTTAGACCAAGTAACCGAATTAGCAAAATTAGCAAGTCCAGTTTATCAAGTTGATACAAGCGACCCACCTCTTTTTATTGTGCATGGCGAACAAGATATTCAAGTGCCGATTAACCAATCCATCGAATTGATGAGTGCATATAAAAGTAAAAACTTAAAAGTTCAGATTGAATTTATTCCCTATGCTGGACATTCCGACCCTGCTTACGCCAAAAAGGAATTGATGGAAAAAATTGACAGGTTTTTGAAGGGTATAAGTTTCTAGAGGATATTTTGAGTAGCGTAATTATATACTTTTAAACGAAAAAAGATTCGTAGATTTATTTAAACCTACGAATCTTTTATTTCTCAACAATCTATTTCTCCATCGGATGCTCCGAAAGTAGCTTTGAAGCATCATAAAAATCTTTTTTACTAATAGTTGCTGCTCTCACTTCTTTTACTTTTTCTGGTGAAATTGCCGAAGCTTTATTGCCAAAAGAATTTCTTACATAAGTTAGCACTGCCGCCACTTCTTTATCGTTGAGTAAGCCTTCAAAAGGAGTCATTGGGACTTGTCCAGGGTATTGCCTTCCATTTACTTCCACTTGTCCCATTAAGCCTTTCAATACGATTTTTATTAGGCGTTCTTCATTGCCTTGCACCCATTTTGTACCCGCAATCGGCGGAAATCCCGAAGCAGAAAGTCCATTCCCATCGGCTTGATGGCAGGTCGAGCAATAGCCTTCTTTGGCATAAATCGTTTTTCCTAATTTAAAAAGTTCAAGTTCTTTATCTTTTAAAACTGACACAATTGCTGCTTCTTTTTTCTTTCTCACATTTTCACCTTTTAAGTGAGCCACTGCAGTTTCATGGGCATGAATCATCCAATCATCCAAAGGTTTCTTTTGGGCCTCAGCCAATATCGGTAAACCTTTTTCTTTGCCAATCCACGAAGCAGCTACAATCGCATCTAAGCGAACCCTACTATTTTCATCTTGCACAGCTTTCATCAATAAAACAGCTTGGTCGGGCACTTGATGTCCTGTAAAACGTAAAACCTCAACTGCCGCAACTCTTGCATGATAATCTTTTGCTTTGAGCATTTGACGTAACAATTTTTGGTCAACTTTATTTAAGCCCCAGCTTACCCAAAGAGCTTCTAATACATGATGCTCATATCGGGCATCATTTTTGTCTAAACTAGCAACCCATTTCGTGATTTTAGGCAAAACCTCAGCAGCATTTCTACCTCTTAATTCACGACGAGTACGGTAACGAGTGCGATATTCAGGAAGTTTCAAATTATCTAAAAGTGATTCTACACTTGCTCCATCAATTTTTGCTGGCGTTACCAATGGTCTTGATGGATAAGTAATGCGATAAACTCTTCCATGTGAATGGTCACGCAAAGGGTCACGGGCATTGTGTTGCATGTGGCCAATCAGAATATTGTGCCAATCAATCAAGTAAAGCGAGCCATCAGGAGCAAATTCCATGTCAACAGGGCGAAAGTTTTTATCTTCACTCACCACCAAATCTACTCGATGCTTACTTTTATATCCAGTTCCATCATCTTTTAATGAATGTGCTTTCATTCCTAAAAAACCAATAGTATTGTTGATGAGAAAATCACCTTGAATGTCGTCAGGAAAATGGCGGCTTGAAACAAATTCAAGACCCGAAGTTGGGCGAACCATGTGGTCTTTTTCAATCAATTGAACGCCTTTGTGCGTAGCTTCACCATAACGAGACAAAACCGTTCCTGGCATCATCCAACGTACATCTGGACTTGACGTTTCGGCAAAAAATGGTTGTCCCCAGTCATCAAAAGCAATGCCCCAAGGATTTGGAATAGAAAGCTGGGCTGTCCGCTCCAATTTATGTAATTGTGGACTATATCTATAAAAACCACCATTGGTTGCACGAACTGTTCCGTAAGAAGTTTCAACATTTGTATGTAAAAATACACCTTCACCCGAGTAAATTGCTCCCGATGGGTCAACACAAAAAGCATGACTATTATGGTGTGTATCGTGGTCGTCATAGCCACTCAACAAAATTTCTACTTTATCGGCTTTGTCATCGCCATTAGTGTCAGTAAAAAGTTTTAGATTTGTTCCTTGAGAAATATACACTCCTTCGGCAGCAATTTCGAAGCCGAGTGGCAGGTGCAAACCATCCGCAAAAACCGTTTCTTTATCTGCCTTTCCATCATTATTAGTGTCTTCTAAAATCAGAATTTTATCATTTGGTTTTGAATCGCCTGGTTTATAATGAGGATAACTCGGCATGACAGCAACCCAAAGTCGTCCTTTATTATCGAAAGACATTTGCATAGGTTTTGAAAGGTCTGGAAACTCTTGTTCAGAAGCAAAAAGTTCGATTTTATACCCCGCTGGTACTTTTAGTTTGTTTAAAGCATCTTGTCCATAAAGGTATTCAAGGCTACCATTTTTCTCAGGATTAAAATTAGTTTTTACGGAAGGTAATTGACGAGTATTTTTATCTGCCGTAGCTAAATCCATCTTTTCGCCTTTCGAAGCTGCCAACCAAATGGCATTGTCACGAATAGCTGTCATTTCACGAATCTTCTCAATTTCGGCAGGATAATTATCTGGTCCAAAAGGATTATAACGACGACCATAGGCATGTACACCATTCGGAATTTTGATGTCGTTGTGCCACATCCAATTTTTTTCATTTACCGCACTCAAAATCAAACTTCTATTAGCTTCTGCTTTGGCAGGAGTTTTACCAAAAATCACATCTGAAAGTAAAATAGAGAGTTTTTTGTATCCATCATCATTGAGCTGTGAGCCATCAATTGTCAAAAATTCCTTAGTATTTTCATACCATTTTTGAGAAGGAGTAAAAGCATCAACAAATAAAATTGGAACGCCAAACCGCTCATTTTGAGCGGCCACTTCTCGCATGGCATTGGTATAGAGCAAAAGATTTGCATTTTCTTTTATTCCATTGGGCAAATCATATTTACTCGTCAAATCTTCAAAAGCAATAGGCGAAACAATAGCCAATTGCGGAGGCGTGTTTCCATTGTATTTCTGACTTAAAGTATATTTGATAAAAGCATCCAATTCGGCTTTATAATTTGCCAGTCCAGCTTTGCCTTGAAATGATTCGCTATAACCAAAAAATGCAACAATTATATCAGTTTTGAGTCTTGTTAGCCATTGGTCAGGATAGTCAAAATGCCCTTCACTCCCTGATTTTGTAGCATATTCGGTCTGAAACTTTTCTGCTCCCGGGAAAGCCCAAGGTAAGTTTCTACTTGCATGAGGTCTGAAACCTGGAGTATCGCCACCATCGCACATATTGCGTATAAAGAGCGAATTTTCAGGGTAACGAACGTACATTTCAGCCTCGAAATGACCATAATTCATCATGCGTGAACCAAGATTTCCTCCAATAAGAGAAATGTGGCTTCCCTTATCAATTTTGATAGTTTCGGGTGGAGCAGGTAAAAATGAACTGACCAAAAACACAGTCAGTACAAATATGGTGAGTAATAATTTGATGTTTATTTTCATGAGTTTTAATGTTTTGGGCGAAATGAGAAATGATATTCAATCATTATATTTATTTCACCATTCCACGATAAGGCACATTTATATCTATTTTTCCTTTCCATTTTTTAGGAATTTTTTTACCTAATTCCCAATGAATGGCATTGATAACAAGGCGTTGAAAAGATTCAACTTGAAAATCTTCGGGATGCCCCATAGTAGTAGTAAAAACCTTCGCACCAAACGAATTTACACCAATCCAAGCCACCGGGTTTTCGATGGCAGCTTTGTCTGGATTTACTGATTTCCCCATCAATAACCACTCAGAACCTTTGGTTGGATAATCGGGTAAAACTCGATAAAGCCATGACCTCACATGAAAAGTTGGAGCAACACCAGTTAAAATTGGATGTTTTTTTACAGCAGCAATTACCGATACATCAGTACTACTTTCGTGTCCATAATGCGTGTGAGCCGCTTTTCCACCCCAACCTGGAGGTGCATTTAAAGCAAATTCGCCAAAAGCATTCCATTTTTCAGAAACATCACCTTTCGGAAAATTGAACGAATGTGTACTTGTTCGAAAACCCATTACTGGCTTTCCTGATTTTAAATATTTGTCAATGTATTCGAGTTGGTCGGGAGGGAGTTGTCGCCAACGTAAGTAGAAAACTGCCAAGTCAGCTTCTTGTAAAGCTTCTAAACCTGGAATATTTTTTTCGGCATTTTGGTTAGGAAAAGCCTTTAAAATTTTGGTTCGGAAACCATAGTTTTTTTCGAGTTCGGCAGCTATTAATGGAAGTGTAAATTCGCCGCTATATTCGTGGTCGCCCGTTACAAAGACAATGAGGGGTTTATCTTTTGCTTGAGCTAAAGTTTGATTTACGATAGCACCAATCAGCAAAAAAGTGAGCAAAATGAAGGTTTTACGCATTAGATTTTTATAGATTGAGGTTGAGTTATAAGGCTTTAACTTTCTACCCATAAAAATAAACTATAAATTTTACTAAATGTAATTTATAGAAGATTTTATTAAAAAAAATTAAGAACAGATTCATGGTTTAATAAGGTATACATACGTTGGATATCTGCTGTTTTTTCATTTTAAATTACGAAACACACAATACAAAGCACTATCAATTACGTTAGCATTGATAAACTGATATTAGTTACTGATGAAAAAAACGATTGTTATTGTCTTTATTTCTGCTTTATTTATTACAATTCAAGCATGTTCTCAAATTTCTGAGCAAGCAAGTAGCGAAACAATATTGCAACAATCGGTGTTGGATTATGTCAATCAATACCGAAAAGAAAAAGGTTTAGTTCCTCTTCAAATGCTTTCTGTAATCACGTCAGAGGCATTGCGACATAGTAAAAATATAGCCGATGGAAAAACTGCTTTCGGGCATGATGGTTTCGACGGTCGAGCTAAAAGATTAATGAGCCAGATAACCGCCTCAAATGCCATTGCCGAAAATGTTGCTTATGGTAAATTTACGGCACAAGAAGTTGTAAATAGATGGCTACAAAGTTCGGGACATCGCCACAACATTGAAGGAAAATATACGCTTACTGGCGTTGGTATTGTGCGTAGAAATGATGGCTACTTATTTTTTACGCAGTTATTTATCAATAAATAGCATGTTCTATTTGAAAAATATAGAACTATCTGAAAATAAGACTTAAATCATCTCCAAAAACCTTCCTAAACTCGGATTTGGATTTTGGGGAGACCAAAGTGCCGTAATTTCTGCTTTTTGTGGAATGCTTGTCAATTCAATGAATTTAATGGCGGCATTGGTCACAGTGCTAAAAGAAATCGGAATCAGAGAAATACCCAAGCCACTTTCAACGAGTTTTAAAGTCGTATGCCCATGCACAGTTTCGTGAGCAATTTGTGGAACAAAACCAGCATCTTCACAAATACTCCATTGTAATTGGTGATAAATTTCACCATCACTTTTGGTAGGTAAAATAAACTTTTCGTGTGATACTTGAGCCATTGACTCGAAATTAGTATCATTCAACCAATGATTCTGAGGTAAAACCAAGGCAAAATTTTCTTGAAAAACCAATTGCTGTTGAAAGCGTTTGTTAGGTGGCGGATTCCTTAAAAATGAAATATCTAACTCTCCTTTTTGAATGGCTAAAAGTTGCGAAGCAGATGTCATTTCTGACAAATAAGTGTGAATTTCTGGAAATATTTCATGCAGTTTAGCTAATAAATTAGGCAAAAAAGTGTGAATACACGAGCCTACATAACCAATCTTCACCTCCCCTATTTGACCCAATTCTACTTGTTTTATTTCGTTTTTAGCCTTTTCCAAGCCTTCAAACACTTTCGTAACTTCATTTCTAAAAAACTCACCCGCTACCGAAAGTTTTACATTACGTTTGTTTCTATCAAAAAGCCTGATTCCTAATTCTGCCTCCAAATCTTGAATCTGCTTCGTGAGGGCCGGTTGCACAATAAAAAGCTTATCGGCTGCACGTTTAAAATGTAGCTCATTGGCAAGCATCAAAAAATACCGTAATTGTCGAAGTTCCATAAACCTACATTTTAGTCAATTGAACTAAGTTTTTCAAGTCGGCATTTGATAAATCGCCGAGCCAAGTTTCGCCTGTTGTGATACTCATATCTGCCAAATCTTTTTTGGAACGTATCATTTCGTCAATTTTTTCTTCCATCGTGCCTTGATTAATGAGGCGATAAACCATCACATTTTTGGTCTGTCCAATTCTAAAAGCTCGGTCGGTCGCTTGATTTTCTACCGCAGGATTCCACCATAAATCAAAGTGAATCACATGATTTCCTTGTGTTAAATTTAGCCCAGTTCCGCCCGCTTTCAATGATAAAATAAAGATAGAATCTGCTTTGTTTTTCTGAAATCTTTCTACCAAAACATCTCTTTGTTTGCGTTCAATTCCACCGTGTAGAAATAGCGGTTCAACCCAAAATCTATCTTTTATGAACTCAACCAAAAGTTTGCCCATTTCACGATATTGAGTAAAAATAAGCACTTTTTCGTTGGCTTCTTGAATGTTTTCTAAGAGTTCTATCAACATTTGCACTTTCCCCGACTCTTCCAATAGCTTTTTGCCTTTACCTAAATATTGATGTGGATGATTGCCCACTTGTTTCAATGCCGTCATTAGTTTCAACACCAAACCTTTGCGAGCAATGCCTTCGTTCTCTTCGATATCTTTCAGGCTTTGCTGCACCACGCTTTCATAAAGGGCGGCTTGCTCTTTACTTAGATTTGTATAATGATTGTTTTCGATTTTATCAGGCAAATCGCTGATGATACTTTTGTCTGTTTTTAGTCTTCTAAGCAAAAAGGGAGCAGTGATTTTTTTGAAAATTTGGAGTTTTTCTTGGCTATGTTCTAATTGTATTGGTTTGGTAAATTCGTTTGTAAATTTGCTTAAATTACCCAAATAACCCTTGTTCGTAAAATCAAGAATGCTCCAAAATTCGCTCAAACGATTTTCTACGGGCGTACCACTCATAGCAATTTTAATATCCGATTTAAGGCTTTTTATTGCTTTCGTTTGCTCCGTATCTGGGTTTTTGATGTTTTGAGCTTCATCAATCGCTACGCAATACCAATTTATTTTCTTGAAAATATCCGCATCACTTCGCACCGTTCCGTAGGTGGTTATCACCAAATCAACAGGATTTTCATTGTCTTTAATTTCTAATTTTCGTTTCGGTCCATGATAAATATGAAAAGTTAAATCGGGAGCAAAACGATTGATTTCTTTTTGCCAGTTGGTCAAAAGCGTAGTCGGAACTACTATCAAAGCCTTATTTTTGACAAAAGCCCCTTCTTGCTTAAACTTCAACAAAAGCGTAATTACTTGCAAAGTTTTACCCAAACCCATGTCGTCGGCAATCAAACTGCCAAAGCCCAATTTAGTATTTTTTACCATCCATTCATAGCCACGTAATTGGTAAGGGCGGAGTTCGGCATGAAGGTTTTCGGGCAGTTTTACATTGCTTGGACTCGTCAAATCTTTTAATAATTCGACAACTTCGGGCGAAAGTCCAACCTTTGAACCTTGATATTCTTCGGCAAGGGCCGTTTTGAGCAAATCTGCACCTGTGAGTTTCGGTGGATTTTCAAGGCGTTTTTTTAGTTTTTCAAGTTCATCTTGCTCAATTAACACGTACCTATCTTTGATTTTCACTAAGCCTTTCATACCTTTAATCAGACTTTCAAATTCATTCCACGACAATAATTCTTCGCCAACGGCAATTTGCCAATTAAAAGAAAGCATATCGTCGAGGTGTATAAAACCGCCTACTTGAGAAGCCTTTTTTGATTTTATTGTGCCAGAAACCTGAGGTTTTATCCAATGTTTCAGCGATTTTGGCAATAGAATCTGAATCCCAAAAAGTTGCAAAGTAGGCAATATTTCGAGCAGCACGCCCACAAATTCTTCGCTGTCAAATTGCATTTTTCGACTGCCTTTCATTTGCAAATACTTCTCTAAAGCAGGGAAATGATTGGAAAGCAACAATAAATCTTGCAAAACCTCAAAACGTATGTTTTCATAAAGTTTCTTTTGCAAAATTTCCTGAAATTCAATCGGTTCTTTCTGTTGTTCGTGGCGATTTTGCACCAAAACATCTACCACAAAATTACCTTGTTCGGGATTTTCTTCTACCCTCAATATTGGCACAAAATCTTTTTGGGTAATGTAATAATTATTCAACCAAGTCTGAATAGCTATTGGCGTTTCTTTCTCTCGAAAACCTTTAAATTCATACGGAGTTTGTTGAAAGAAAAATCCGTCCCACATATCAAATGAAACCTTACCTCTGTAAAAATCACCCATCGGAATTGTGAACTGATTTACATATTCATTGAGCATGAGCGAACAAAGCGTCATTATTTGCTCATCGGGCGTTTGGTAAAGCGTTTTTTTCTTGGTTTGAAATTGAATTATATTTGACGGAGTCGCTCGTGAAAGGGTAGTAAGAATGTCTTTTATTTCGGTATTATTGATTGCAGGAAGCCACCTGATGAAATATTCATCGCCGGTGCTTTTCAATAATTGTGGGATAATTGCTCCATTTTCAAACAATTTCAAACAAAATTGATGCGAAATTTTCAAAACTCGAAAAGCATCTGACATTCGGGCGAAATATTTTTCGTCGCTTGTATATAGTGTATTTAGCAATTTCTCGAGTGTAACTTTTTCGTAATTCTGTAATTCTCCGTCGGTGGAAATAAACCTAAATTCTGAGATTTGGGCAGTTTCTGAAACAAATATTTCCAGGTTATCACCCAAAATCAAGCCTTCAATGAGTTCTTTTTTCTCTTCATTTTTCCATTTATTAAGCTCTTTTGGTAATAATTTATAGGCTTTTTCGAGATTTTTCTTGAAATCCTTTTCCGAAAAAATCGGGCTTCCTTGAATGATTTTCAAGAGTTTATCAGACATTGGCTCAATGTATGAAAAATCAATGTAATCAAAAATATCTTCTTTTATTTCTATAATTTTGGCAGGGTTTTCATCAAAAAACTCACTAAAAGCGTTTACCCGAATACCCGATTTTTTGCCAACCGAATAGCGACTGCTGACTTCGCCCAAAACATCGAAACCATGTAGCTGAAAAACCAAAAATGGATTTTTATCAATTTCGTTGGCAATAACATAAATAACAGCAGCCAAATGCTTGCAAGGCACTGCAGAGTCGGGGCAAGAGCAATTCATCGGAAAATCTCGCCAAGATTTTGGGAAAAGTGGAATATTTTCTTTCTCGGCAAATTTTGCTAATCCCTGTGGCAATTCACGGTTTAATAATTTGGCAAGTAAAGTTGGATCGCTCAGAATTTCTTCTAAAAGTGCTTGTTTTTGGTTATTTGTAAAAATCGGCACATCAACTCTCACCTTATATGGACGAGGGGCAGAACCTTGTACTTTTGCAACAATAGAATTTATATCAATTTCAGTGCTTTTCACTGCACCTTTGTTGGCATAAGTTCTTCCACGGGGCAAGCGATTACCATTATCAATTTTTGAAAGTGAATTGAGCCATTGCTGTCCCCACCAAGTTTTTCCGTACTGAGTTGCCATGATTATACCTTAAAATGCTTCTTTATTGATTAATAATTTGTCAAAAACCTTCTTTCTACCTCCTATTCATTCTAATTGATAAATTTCGGAACTATCTATAATTTGACATTTTCGAATTTTCATTTATTTCAATTAATCAATTTTAGTGATTAATTAGACACAAAAATACTATTTTTTATTATTAAATGAAAGATCGAATTTTGTGTTCAAAAGATACGAGTTTTCAGATTCGAGATTGGGGTAAAGACTTGTCTTAGCTCTAAAATTGAAACGTTTTCTCAAATCTTACGTCTCGAATCTCATATCTCAAAAAAATGGTAGCAACAACGATTGATAAAGCCCTTCATTTTATCAACAATGATTGGTTGGATATTGAAACTCTAAAAAAAATAGCCTCTCACAAGAACGATTTGGTACTTTCGGAAGAAGCAAGGCAGCAAATCAATACTTGTCGAAATTACCTTGATGAGAAATTAGACAACTCCGATTGCCTTTTTTATGGCATTAATACTGGCTTTGGTTTCTTACAAAATATTGCCATCGACAAAACTCAAATTGCTCAATTGCAATACAATTTATTACAATCGCACGCTTGTGGTTTAGGCGATGAAGTGCCCCATGAAATAGTTAAATGGATGCTTTTCCTGAAAATACAATCACTTTCTTATGGACATTCGGGCGTGCAGGAACAAACCGTTCAACGGTTGATTGATTTTTATAATTATGATATTACGCCTATTATTTATACGCAAGGGTCACTCGGTGCTTCGGGCGACTTATCACCACTTTCGCATTTGGCTTTGCCTTTGATTGGTTTAGGGGAAGTTTATTTTGAAGGTAAAAGGCAAGCATCAAAAAAAGTGCTATCACAATTTGGTTGGCAAGCTATAAAGCTACAAAGTAAAGAAGGAATTGCACTTATTAATGGTACACAATTTATGGCAGCTTACGGTATTTATGGTTTACTAAAAGCACAAAAAATGCTAAAAACTGCCGATTTGATTGCAGCCATTTCAATTGATGCTTTTGATGCGTCGTTACACCCTTTTCATCCAAAAATTCATTCGATACGCCCACATCAAGGGCAAGTAGAAACAGCCGAAACTATTTGTAACTATTTGATAAACAGCCAAATAACTCATCAAACAAAAACACAAGTACAAGACCCCTACTCCTTTCGTTGTATTCCACAAGTACATGGGGCTTCTAAAGATTCAGTCACATTTATTGCTAAAACTTTCTTACAAGAAATCAATTCCGTAACCGATAACCCCAATATTTTCCCTGACGATGATTTGATTCTTTCTGGTGGAAATTTTCATGGGCAGCCATTGGCTTTAGCTTTTGATTTGATGTGCATGGCAATGGCCGAAATTGGAAGTATATCAGAAAGACGTACTTATCAATTGCTTTCGGGACAACGTGATTTACCTTTGTTTTTGGTCAAAAATTCAGGTTTACATTCTGGTCTGATGATTCCACAATATACTGCGGCAGGTATTGTGAGCGAAAATAAACAACTATGCACACCCGCTTGTATCGACTCAATTGTATCATCAAATGGGCAAGAAGACCATGTAAGTATGGGAGCAAATGCCGCTACCAAATGTCAGCGAGTACTGAATAATGTAGAGCGGATTTTGGCAATTGAGTTGCTTACGGCTACCCAAGCTCTTGCATTTCGACGACCACTCAAAAGCTCTAAAATTGTAGAAAATATTTACGAAGATTTTCGAAAAAAAGTAGCCTTCAACAACGCCGACCGAGTGCTTCATAATGATATGAAACACGCAATTGAGTTTTTGAGTATGATAAATATTTAGCGATTATAAATTCCCCTCCATAAAAAAAGGAGGGGGAATTATAAAACGAATTAAATAAAATGATGCAATTATGAAAAACATAGCAAACACCTACGATTTCGCAAAATATAAAACACCCACTGGCACTCAAATTACTTGCAAAGGTTGGGTGCAAGAAGCCGCATTGAGAATGTTACTAAATAACCTCGATCCAGAAGTTGCCGAACGCCCCGAAGACCTCATTGTTTATGGCGGAAGAGGAAAAGCCGCTCGAAATATTGAAGCTTTAGATTTGATTATCAAGGCATTAAGGAATTTAGAAGATGATGAAACTTTATTGATTCAGTCAGGAAAACCTGTGGGAATTTTACCCACCCATAAAGATGCCCCAAGAGTTTTGATTTCAAACTCTCAGCTTGTACCAAAGTGGGCAACTTGGGAGCATTTCAATGAATTGGAACAAAAAGGTTTGATGATGTATGGTCAAATGACAGCTGGCTCATGGATTTATATTGGCTCGCAAGGCATTGTACAAGGCACTTACGAAACCTTTTCGGCAATTGCCAAAAAGCATTTCTCGAATACCTTAAAAAATACTCTTTCGATAACCGCAGGTTTGGGCGGCATGGGTGGAGCTCAACCATTAGCTGTTACCATGAATGACGGTGTGTGTTTAGTAGCGGAAGTAGAAGAATGGCGAATACAAAAACGCATCGAAACTTGCTATTTAGATATTTATTTTACTGATATTGATGAGGCAATCGACCGAGCCATTGAAGCAAAAAATCAAGGTAAGTCATTATCTATTGGCATCAAATGCAATATTATACACCTTTTACTAAGATGTATTGAACGAGATATCGTACCCGATATTTTGACTGACCAAACATCTGCTCATGACCCTATTATTGGTTATTTTCCACATGAAATTTCGATGGAACAAGCCAATATTTTACGTCAAACAAATCCTGCACAATACCTCGAAATGGCAAACCATTCGATGGTAATTCATGTTAAATTAATGTTAGAGTTACAGAAAAAAGGAGCTATTACCTTCGATTATGGCAATAATTTGAGAGGGCGAGCCTACGAACAGGGTTTAAAAAATGCTTTTGATTTTCCAGGATTTGTCCCTGCTTATATTCGTCCACTTTTTTGTGAGGGCAAAGGTCCTTTCCGTTGGGTAGCTCTTTCGGGCGACCCCGAAGATATTAAAGTAACCGATGAATTAATTCTTTCCTTATTCCCCGAAAACGAATCTTTGAAACGTTGGATGCTCATGGCACAACAACGCATCGCTTTTCAAGGACTTCCTGCCAGAATCTGTTGGCTGGGGCAAGGCGAAAGAGAAAAAGCAGGTTTGGCATTCAATGAATTGGTCAAAACAGGCAAAGTCAAAGCACCTTTGGTGATTGGCAGAGACCATCTGGACACCGGTTCGGTGGCGTCGCCCAACCGAGAAACAGAAGCCATGCTCGATGGCTCAGATGCCGTAGCCGATTGGCCAGTTTTGAACGCTTTGATAAATACTGCGGGCGGAGCAAGTTGGGTGTCGTTGCATCATGGCGGTGGTGTTGGCATGGGTTATTCGATTCATGCAGGAATGGTAATTGTAGCCGACGGTACAGAAGATGCCGCCAAAAGATTGAAACGAGTTTTGCATAACGACCCTGCCATGGGCGTGATTCGCCATGCCGATGCAGGCTATGATATTGCCAAAGATATGGCTCGCAAACATCGTTTAGATTTGAAAGAAAGACTTTTATAACACTTCTCCAAACCCAGACCTTACAGGTTTTATCTGTTCAAAAAAAATGCTTATAACCAACATCAAACAACTAATCGGAATTAGAGAGAATCCTCACTTGCTACGAGGTAAGGAAATGGCTATTTTGCCTTTTCTCGAAAATGCCTTTTTAAGAATTGAAAGTGAAAAAATAACCGATTATGGTTTGATGAAAGATTTGGATTTGACTATTGAAACCAATGATATTTATGACGCAAAAGAAGCTTTTGTAATGCCAACTTGGTGCGATTCGCACACGCATATCGTGTATGCAGGAAGCCGAGAAAATGAGTTTATTCAAAAAATAAAAGGAGTAAGCTATGAAGAAATTGCCAAAAATGGTGGTGGTATTTTATTCTCTGCCAGGAAACTTAATGAAACTTCTGAAGAGGAACTTTTTGAACAAGCATGGAATCGCATAGAAGCCATAAAGAAATTAGGCACTGGAGCAATCGAAATAAAAAGTGGTTATGGACTAAGTATTGAAGGCGAACTAAAAATGCTCCGAGTTATAAAAAAACTCAAAAACAAGTCTAATTTGCTTATAAAGGCTACTTTTTTAGCAGCTCATACTTTTCCTTCGGAATTTAAAAATAATCATCAAGGTTATATCAAGCAAATAATTGATGAGATGTTGCCTATCATTTTCGAAGAAAACTTAGCAAATTACATTGATGTTTTCTGTGAAAAAGGTTTCTTTTCGATAACAGAAACTGAACAGATTTTAGAAGCAGGCAAGCATTTTGGACTTAAACCAAAAATCCACGCAAATCAGCTTCATTGTTCGGGCGGTGTGCAAGTAGGTGTGAAGCATCGAGCCATTTCGGTTGACCACTTGGAAACAATGGGAAATGAGGAAATTGATTGTTTGAAAAACTCAAATACCATCGGAACGCTTTTACCATCAGCGGCATTTTTCCTGAGAATGTCGTATCCGCCAGCTCGACAAATGCTCGATGCAAATCTAGCTATTGCATTGGCAAGCGACTATAATCCTGGCTCTTCGCCAAGTGGAAATATGCCACTTTTGATAGCATTGAGTTGTATTCAAATGAAAATGACTCCCGAAGAAGCCATCAATGCAGCTACTTTAAATGGAGCGTATGCCATGGAAGTATCTGACGAAGTTGGAAGTATTACGAAAGGCAAATTAGCCAATTTGATTTTCACAAAAAAAATGCCTTCACTGGCTTATCTCCCCTACTCTTTCGGTGAAAATTTGATTGATAATATAATGATTCGGGGGAATTTTCAGTAAAATTATGCCAAAACTTAAAACATATCAACAAGACGATTTAAGCCAAATAGTCAAAACCCGCATGGGGGAAACAAAATTGGGAGAAAAAATTATTCTAAATTGGCGTGAAGAGAAGGTAAAATTTGTACTTCTTGGCATTGCCGAAGATATTGGTGTGCGAGTCAATCGGGGTATTGGCGGTACACACACAGCTTGGGAAAGTTTCTTATCGGCATTTCTAAATATTCAAAGCACAAATCAACTTACTGGTGCTGAAATTGGCATTTACGGTAGTCTTTCTTTTGATGAATTGAACGAAAACATTAGCTCAGCAAGCGTTGAAATCATTGATAATGAGGTATTTAAAACAATCACCAAGATAGCAGATTTGGGCAAAAAACCGATTGTCATTGGCGGAGGACATAATAATGCTTATCCAATTATGAAAGGTATGAGTCAATCGAAAAAACGAGCAATTAATGCTATTAATTTAGATGCTCATAGCGATTTTAGAGCCAAAGAAGGGCGGCACAGTGGCAATGGATTTCGGTATGCTTATGAAGAAGGTTTTTTACAGAAATATGCAATTGTGGGTTTACACGAAAACTATAATTCGCAAAACATTCTTGAAGAGATTTCTAAAAACCCTGCTATTCAATTTTCGTTTTGGGAAGATATTTTTTTGAGAGAAAACCTGACTTTCAAAGAAGCAATTCAGCAGGCTATTACATTTACTGAAAATGCTCAGACAGGCATCGAATTAGACTTAGATTGCATCGAAAATATACTTTCCAGTGCCATGACTCCCTCTGGAATTTCTACGACTCATGCACGGCAATTTCTGCACCAAGTTTCTCAAAATTCAAACGTTTGTTATCTTCATATTTGCGAAGGTGCCACACATTTATCCACAGGACAACAAGATTTTAGGACGGGTAAACTAATTAGCTATTTGGTGAGTGATTTTATGAAAGGAATTTTACAAAAATAGAACGCAAATTTATCTGATTATTAATAATTCATTAGGAATCTGCGTTCTATTTTAAAAAATCACAAACTACCTCCCAGCTCTTCTCTCCAATTCTGCTCTTTTAAGCGTAATCAAATGACCAATTGGTTCTCCAGCACGATAGGTAATCACTCGAAGCGTAATTGCACCGTCGGGTAGTTCAACTGGTTGCGTATATTTGGTCGAAAACTTGTCAGGCATTGTATCATCAAATGAATAAAAAATATCTAAATCGCTCAATTCACTACCCAATTCGAGTGTTAGTTTATTATTTTTATAGCTTGTCGAGATAATTGCATCATAAACTGCTTTTGAATAGCCAAGTTCAGCAACATCGGCACGCTCAAAATGGTTTTCCATACGTTTACTGAAATTATCCCAGTTTTTAGCTGATTTCTGCGACCAATAAACTTCTGACAACGCCCATGCACGAGGGTAAGTCATGTATTCGGCATAATGCAAAGTTGGTGTTTGTTCGCTCCAAAGATTTCCTTGTCCACCCAATATGTACTTTGCCTCAACACCATCAGGCACTGGTTCAAAACTATACGATTTGCTCACACGCAAACCTGCATAAATTGGCGGGTCGATGCTATTATCGCCTTGGTTATAATCTAAATAAGCAAAAGTGGTAGGAGTCATTACTACGTCATGCCCCAAATGTGCTGCTTCTATTCCGCCTTTTACCCCTCTCCAGCTCATTACAGTGGCATTTGGCGAAATACCACCTTCCAAAATTTCGTCCCAACCTATTAATTTTTTACCTTTTGCCTCCAAAATTTTCTCCAAACGTTTCATGAAATATCCTTGTAAATCTTCCACGTGACGAATGTTCAGTTTTTTCATCAAAGCCTGACAGCCTGCATCAGTTGCCCAAAAACCTTTATAGCACTCATCACCGCCTACATGGATATATTGGTTAGGAAAAAGTGCTGCTACTTCGGTCATTACTTTGTCCAAAAACTCATAAACTTTCTCGTCCGAAGGATTCAAGGCATTTTCGTAACGCATCTTGAAAGTGCCATTTCCGTACCAATCGGCAATCATAGCACCCGGATTTACAAATGTTTTTGGGTCTTTTTTTGTACTTAGTTCAGGGTAAGCAGCAATGGCAGCCATACTATGCCCAGGCACATCAATTTCAGGAACAATCGTAACGTTGCGTTCTTGGGCATATTTTACTATTTCTTTGATGTCTTCTTGGGTATAAAAACCTCCAACAGTTGCTTTTTCGCCTGCTTTCGGAATATCACGGTCGCCAAAATGTCCTGCACGTGGTACTCGCCAAGCTCCTACTTCAGTAAGTTTCGGCAGGGATTTTATTTCAATTCTCCAACCTTCATCATCGGTCAAATGCCAGTGAAAAGTATTGTATTTCAAACGAGCAATGTCATCAATGTATTTTTTTACTTCGGCTTTTGTGAAAAAATTACGACTCACATCAAGCATGATTCCTCTCCAGCCAAAGCGTGGATAGTCAGTGATTTTTACAGCAGGAATTGACCACGTTGCTTTGGCAAGTGTCTTACTTTCAATTTCTTTTGGCAAAAGTTGAAGCAAAGTTTGCATGCCATAAAACAAACCCGCTGTTTGGTTGGCTGAAATGATAATTGCTTTCGGAGTGGCTTCAAAAATATAACCTTCTTTTCCTAACTGAGTATTGGGTGTGTCATTCAAATTGAGTTGAATCATGCCCGTTTTACCTTCTTGGGCTTTTAACATTAAGCCCGTTGGAACGTTCAATTTTTGAACCAACATTTCGGCAACGCTACTCGCTTCTGCTTTATTAAAAGAAATACTGGTTTTACCGTTAATCGTAAACGTGCCAGTCGTCTGCTGTACTTCAACAGGTTGTGGAATTAGATTTAAAGGAGTATTCTGGGCATTTAGATTCAAAAAGGCAAAACTAAGTACCGAAAAAAGAATTTTTTTCATAGAGTAGATTGAGGCGTTTTGTTGATTATTGAGTTGAATTGAAGTACAATATTAAATCCAATTCAATTATTAAAAAATTTTATTTTGAAATACTTAAGCCCTCCGATACTCCTTCTGATAAACCAAAGGTGATTTTCCAACAAGATGCTTAAACTGTCGATTGAAATTTGATATAGTATTATAGCCACTTTCATAGGCAATTTGTGTAACATTTAGCGTGCCTTCGTGTAGCAATTTGCAGGCATGACCTATACGGATTTCGGCAATAAAATCAAAGAAAGATTTGTTAGTTCGACTCTTAAAATATCGACAAAAAGCCGCATCACTCATACTTACCAACGATGCCAATTTGCTCAACCGCACTTCTTCTTTGAAATGTTTCATCACATAATCATGCACTTTTTGCATACGTTCAGTTTCCGAAATCTTGTGCATATTTACATAACCTAAACTTGTAATGAACTCATATTCAATTGATTGAGACAATTCGTGGAGCATTGATAATAATTTCAAAACTCGCTCAAAACCTTCCAGTTTGGTTAATTGAAATAAGCCAGTCCTTATTTTTTCACGCATTCCGCCAATAATATCTATTCCTCGCTGACCATTAAGCAAAAGTTTTTTTAGTTTATACATTTCTGATTTTTCAAAGAAATTATTTCCCAAAAAATCTTCTGTAAAATAAACCACAATTCCGTGTGTTTGTAAATCAGGATTTTGCTCAAAATAGATCTTGTCGCTCCGCCAAAGATGCGGAATATTGGGGCCTAAAAACACAGTATCACCCGTATCAAAATGCTGAATATCATCACCAATGAATCGTGTACCATTGCCCTCAAAAACCGTAAACAACTGATAATGAGGATGAAAATGCCAGCTCGAATCGAAATGCGATTCACGCAATTCTTGCACCTCAAACGAGTAAACCTGACTTTCGAGTGTTTTTTTTAGTAGTTTCATAAATAATATGTCATTGATAAACAGTCATTTTAACTACAATGATATATACGTATATTTGCTGTTTTTTTTACAAATATATTCATAAATGTCAAAATACAGTCAAAATTAGTAAAACAAAGCATACTTAATATGATTTTATGGTGATAAATTTGTACTATTATTTTTCAACTTAAAAGTCCCCATTTAGGGGCAGAGGGGTGTGATATGACCTACGGAATGAATCTCCTTTTATGGGGAACAGAAATAAATGAAGACATTTTCCCTGTTTTGGAGCAAATCAAAGCGATGGGTTTTGATGGTGTAGAAGTACCAATTTTTGATGTAAATCCTGAAAATTGGTATACTTGGCGAAAAAAATTAGACGAATTAGGTCTAAAACGCATTGCAGTTACCATTTGCGGAGCAGATTTTAACCAAATCAGTCCCGATGAAAATATGCGAAAAGCAACCCTCGAACGCAATAAGCGAGCCGTTGACTGTGCGTTAGTTTTGGGAGCAGATTTACTCACAGGCCCTTATCATTCTGCACTTTCTCATTTTACAGGAAAACCCGCAACGCAGCAAGAATGGCAATGGGCCGTAGAAAATCTGCAAGAATTGGCACAATATGCCGATGATTTAGGCATTACGCTGGGCTTAGAGTATCTTAATCGTTTTGAAAGCTATTTGGTTTCAAGTGCTGACGAACTATTGAAGTTGGTCGAAGATATCAATCATCCTGCTTGCAAAATTATGTTCGATACTTTTCACGCTAATATTGAAGAAAAAAGTTTGGGCGATGCCATCAGAAAACTGTCAAAACATTTAGTTCATGTACAAGTTTCTGAAAATGACCGCAGTACCGTTGGTAAAGGAAATGTGGACTGGGAAGATGTTTTCAAGGCTTTAAAAGACATCAACTATGGCGGCTGGTTATCAATCGAAGCATTCAGCGAAAAACTGCCTGCTGCTAATATTTGGCGAAAAATGTTCGATTCGGAAGAACAATTAATGAGAGAAAGTTTATCGTTTTTAAAAACTCACGTATAAATATCATGTCAAAACAAATAAACATCGCCATCGTTGGACTTGGCTTCGGGGCAGAATTTATTCCCATTTATCAACGTCATCCGCACGCCAATATGTATGCGATTTGCCAAAGAAACGTTGAAAAACTCAATGCCATTGGCGATACTTTTGGCATCGAAGTTCGCTATTCGGACTATGATGAATTGCTCAAAGACCCAAATATTGATGCGGTACATATCAACTCACCGATTCCGAACCATGCCGAGCAAACTTTAAAAGCTCTTTATGCAGGAAAACACGTGGCTTGCACCGTTCCGATGGCAACTTCGGTTGAAGATTGTAAAGCAATCGTGAAGGCTTGTCGTGAAACTGGCAAGAAATATATGATGATGGAAACCGTAGTTTATGCCCGTGAGTTTTTGTTTGTAAAAGAACTTTACGAAAAAGGAGAACTCGGAAAAGTACAATTCTTAAAAGCCTCACACCAACAAGACATGGAAGGTTGGCCTGACTATTGGCCTGGACTTCCACCAATGCATTATGCTACGCATTGCGTTGGGCCAGTGGCTGGTTTATTAAGATTAGAAGCCGAATATGTTTCATGTTTTGGCTCGGGAACAATTTCAGAAGATTTAATAAAAATACATAATTCGCCTTTTGCGGTAGAATCAGCTCATATTAAGTTTAAAAATAGTGATTTAAGTGCTTATGTTTATCGTTCGTTGTTTGATGTAGCACGTCAGTACCGTGAAAGTTTTGAAGTTTATGGTTCTAAGAAATCTTTTGAATGGGCTTTGATTGAAAATGAACCAAACGTCATTCATACGGCAAAGAAACCCGAACACGAGATTCCAGAAAAAGTACAAACACCTGATTACGCTCACTTGCTTCCAAAAGAGATTCAATCTTTCACAGGAAAGGGTGTTTATGACTCTGACGAAAATACACATTTAAGTTTTGCACAAGGTGGCGGACACGGTGGCTCGCACCCACATTTGGCACACGAATTTATTTCGGCATTGACTGAAGACCGTGACCCATTCCCGAATGCAGTACAGTCTGCCAACTGGACATCAGTAGGAATCTTAGCTCATGAGTCGGCAATGAAGGGTGGAGAGATTATTTATTTGCCTGAGTTTTAGCCTCGACTTCGCTCGGCTACCGAAAAAATGATAACCGAGTGAAGTTATTACTTAGACAAACAAAACCCTTTACAAATCGGTGTTCGAGCGAAGTTAAGGACGACGATTTGTATGTACCCGCTGCCCTCGGCTTCGCTCGGGCAACGTGTAAGTAAAAAAATGTAAACCAAAACAAAAAACTATGAAAGGCTTTATGTACATTTTAGAATGTTCAGATAAAAGCTATTATACAGGTAGTACTGTTGATTTAGAGCGTAGATTAGAGGAACATCAAAGTGGAAATGGAGCAAATTATACAAAGAAATATCTTCCTGTAAAACTGATTTATTTTGAAGAATTTGATAGAATTGATAAGGCGTTTTATCGTGAAAAACAAGTGCAAACTGGGGTAGGAAAAAGAAAGAAGCATTGATAAATAGCCAATTTGATGAATTACACAAGTTGGCAGATTGTCAAAATGAAAGTCATTATCTTCGTCGAAGTCCGAGGGAAGCCCAGAACAACAAAGAAAATAGTATTTTTTCTGCTGCCCTCGACTTCGCTCGAGCAACGGAAGAAAATGTTCTGACAACGGAAAAAGACTTAGAAAAATAAAACCCTTTTACAAATCGGTGTCCGAGCGAAGCCGAGGACGGCGATTTGTAATTAATTTGCCCAGTAAAGAAATATTGGAACAGTTTATTGAGAATGAGATAAAGAGAAGATAGGCACTTGAAACAACATATCATTTTCATTCGGAATATCAATGGTGATTTGTATCATAATGTTGAAAATTTGGTGTTCAAAGTTAGATTAAATCTTTTTTCTAAACAAATTTATACGATTGTGGATAACTTTTTCAAAATTTTGTGCAAAAATCGTCATTCTGAGTATTAATAGGGTCTTTTATAAATTTATTGAAAAACAATGGAAAACACTATTAAGCAATTATTAAATGAGATTCAGACAATTTCAGAATCTTACAAAAGAGTAGCCGAAGCAACTGGCGAGAATTTTAATATTTTCTCGGTTCTTCAAATGGAAAGAAACGAAGTTAAAACTCATTCAAGATTCATTGCTGAGTTATTAAATCCGAAGGGAAGTCATGGACAAAAAGACCTCTTTTTGAAGAAATTTGTTGAATTAATTCAAATTGAAGGTTTTGACACAACAAGTGCAGTAGTAAAAGTAGAATTTTCTATTGGCAAAAAAACGGAAGATTCTGGAGGTAGACTTGATATTAAAATTAAAGATAGCAAAAACAAAATTATCTTGATTGAAAATAAAATTGACGCACCTGAACAAGAAAAGCAATTAATCAGATACAAAAACTACGTGTCTGACGATACTGATACTTTATTATTTTTAACATTAGAAGGGCAGGAAAGTAAAGACATTAATATTCCTTTAGAAAAATATCGTTGTATCTCCTACAAATCAGATATTTTAAACTGGTTAGAAGAATGTAGAAAAGAAGCAACTAACATTCCTATTCTAAGAGAATCAATTACTCAATACATGAATTTAATAAAAAAATTAACTGGTCAAAATGTTAATACTAAGATGAGTGAAGAAATAACAGAAAAGATAATAACAGACAAAGAGAAATTTGAGACATTCATTACTCTTTTTGCAGCAGGTGATGATATAAAAAAACGGATGATTCAACAAATAGTTGAGCATACACTACCCAATTTAATAATAAAAACTGGTAAAGACCTTCAATTGGAAACAGATTATAAGGAATTGAATATGCTAAATCATAGTGTTCAAAGGCGGTCATTTTGGTTCACAAACGCTGCACTTGAAAAGTTGAATCTTAGTATATGTTTTTCATTCAATGTTGAAAGCGGTTTTCAGAGATTAATCTTTGGATTTAGATATGTAGATTATAAACAAAATGAAAATCCTAAATATGAAATAATTAGAAAAGAATTTGAAAAAAAATTCCAAAAAAAGCTAACGAGTTTCGATTGGCTTTGCTGGAGAGATTTTGATGAATATTATGATTGGAGAGATTTTAAAGTTTTGAAAAACATACAATTTGGTAATTTTAAGTCAGATTTTGAAGAGAAAGTAGCTGCAATGCTAAACATAATCAATCCATAGTCATGATCTTAAAACAACTTATACAATCAAATCACTGGCTGAATGTAAAAGCTACTTTGTTTGAAGTATATCCTGAGGAAGTAAGAAGTATTAATGCTTATGAAACGGTTTTTGAAAACCTTCGCTCAATTAAGCCTATTGACACTGAATTTGAGATTATTTTAGAAAACCAATATGACTCTATAACTGGTGAATTTGATTATGTTGATGTATTCGGCAAAACTACCAACCCAAAAAAGCAAAGATTATGGAACTCGATTTGCTATTTATTTCGACCCGTGGGCCGAGTGGTTAGGAATGTCAATAAGTACCGAAACTCTTGAAAAATTTAGTGAATTAGAAATCATCAGCCATTGTCTTTTTGAGATGACTTTTGAAGGTTTTGATGAAGTTAGAATTAAAGAAAGTGGCGATTATCTAAATAAAATATCAAACGAGTCAAAAAACAGGACTCCCGAGGAAAGGGAAAGTGATGCTGTATACTTAAAAGAATTGCTTGATAGTTTTAAAGAAGAATCTTGATAGTCTTAAAGAAGAATAAAGAATTTATACAAAACCAATATATAATGAAAAAAGCCCTCGTTCTCCTAACCTTTTTCCTTTACCAGTTTGCCAACGCCCAAACTGGCAGACGACTCGAAATCCTTTTCCTTGGCGATAATGGGCATCATAAACCCATTGAGCGAGTTCCGACTATCATGGCAGCTCTGGGCAATAAAGGTATCAATTTTACTTATACCGATAAATTGGAGGACATTAACGCCCAAAATTTATCAAAATATGATGCTTTGATGGTTTTTGCCAATTGGGACAATATTACGCCCGATGCCGAAAAAGCTTTGCTCGATTATGTAGCTTCAGGAAAAGGTATTTTGCCGATTCACTGTGCATCTTATTGTTTTCGCAATTCGCCCGAATATGTGAAAATGGTTGGGGGGCAGTTTTGGCGACACCGAATGGATACTATTCAAGCCAAAATCGTGCAGCCAAATCATATTATTATGAAAGATTTAGGCACGATAAAAGCTTTTGACGAAACCTATTTACACAGCCAATTACAGCCTGATAATAATGTTTTACAGACTCGTGAAATAAAAGCTGACCAAACCAAAGACCGCCCCGATGCAAAAACTGAGCCTTATACTTGGACTCGTAGCTATGGAAAAGGTCGAGTTTTTTATACCGCTTATGGACACGATGATAGAACTTGGAGCAATGTAAACTTTCAGAAATTGCTTGAAAATGGCATTATTTGGGCAGTAAACGACGAAGCACGTGCGGCTCATGCAGCATTAAATTCAAAACCGTTTGAGTATAAAGGTGCAAAATTGCCAAATTACGAAAAACGCTCAGGCGAACAGTTGCAACAGTTGGCACTTTCGCCAGAAGAATCAATGAAGCACATTCAAGTGCCTGCCGATTTTACTTTAGATTTGTTTGCCGCCGAGCCAAATGTGATGCACCCTATTGCAATGGATTGGGACGAAAAAGGTCGTTTGTATATTTTGATTACGAAAGATTATCCAAACGAAAGAAAAGAGTCGGGCGGAAGCGATTATATTTTGATTTGTGAAGATACCAACAATGATGGTAAAGCTGATAAATTCACTCGTTTTGCCGATGGTTTGAGCATTCCAACGGGAATGGTTTTTGCCAATGGTGGTTTGATTGTTTCGCAAGCTCCACACATGATTTTCTTGAAAGATACCAATGGCGATGACAAAGCTGATGAAAAGAAAATTTTGTTTTCAGGCTTCGGTACGGGCGATACGCACGCTGGGCCTTCAAACTTGCATTATGGCTTTGATAACTGGATTTGGGGTTGTGTTGGATATTCGGGCTTCAAAGGAAAATTGGCTCAAGGCGATTCTTTGAAATTTGGTCAAGCATTTTTTAGATTTAAGCCCGATGGTTCGAAAATGGAATGGACAACCAGCACTTCAAATAATACTTGGGGAATGTCGTTCAACGAAACGGGTGATGTTTTTGGTTCAACTGCCAACAATGCCCACGGCTGGTACATGGCAATTCCGAACCGTAATTTCTTGAATCCATCCTTCAATACTGACAATGGAAGTAGAAATATGGATACTCACAAAGACATGAAACCAGTCACCTCAAAAGTGCGTCAAGTTGATGTTTTTGGTGGATTTACTGCCGCATCGGGGCATAATTTTTATACGGCAAGGTCTTTCCCGAAAAAATATTGGAATAAAATCGCTTTTGTTTGTGAGCCAACTGGTCACATTGTTCATCAAAACGATATTGTAAAAAAAGGTACTGATTACGAAGACTCTGAAGGCTTCAATTTATTGGCAGGAGCTGATGAATGGGTTTCGCCAGTATTTGCCCAGACAGGTCCAGATGGAGCAGTTTGGATTGCCGATTGGTACAGTTATATCATTCAACATAACCCAAAACCTGCGGGTTTCAATATGGGTGTGGGAAATGCCTATGAGACAGATTTGAGAGATTATACACATGGTCGTATTTATCGAGTTGCATACAAACAATCGCCAAATTATCAGGCAATTAGCCTTGACAAAAACCAACCAGCAGGATTATTAGCAGCACTAAAAAATAATAATATGTTTTGGCGAATGAACGCCCAAAGATTATTGGTTGAACGTGGAAATAAAGATGTAGTTCCGCAATTAATTGAAATGCTCAAAGACCAATCACTCGACGAAACTGGCATCAACCCAACGGTTATTCATGTACTTCGTACGCTCGAAGGTTTGGGTGCAATTAATGAGGCTTTGCCAGCAATTACAGCTTGTTTGAAGCACGCTTGTGCAGGCGTTCGTAAAAATGCCGTGCAGATTTTACCTCGAAACACCGCTTCGGTTGATATTTTATTGAGCAACAATGCCTTGAATGATAGCGAACCATTGGTAGTTTTAAATACGATTTTGGCTTTGTCAGAAATGCCTTTAACTGCTGCCTCTGAAACAGCAATTTTAAATAAATTAGAAGCCTCAACCGATATTTATGACCGTTGGTTGCCCGATGCTTTTGCAGTAGCATTGACAAGCCATAACCGTCAGTTATTGAAGATTCAGCTTCAAAATGCTATCAAAAAGGCCGCCAATACACCAAAAATGTCAAACGAAATGCCCGTTATGAATCACGACCATTCAAAAATGCTTGCAGAGAAGACTTCTTCCCCATCGGCTGTAAGTGGCACAACTCCTGACTTAGTAATCACTAAAATAACAACCGAACCAGCAACTCCTGCGGTACGAGATAATGTATCGATTCTTGTTGAGGTGAAAAATCAAGGAAAAGCTATTCCTCTTGGTACAGTTATTCCGTTGGATATACGTATCGAAGGCATGAATCGTAAAGTGAATATTGTGAGTCGTACGCACGAAGATGGCATGAAAGCAGGCGAAACCATTACGATTTCAAAATCAACTAATGGCCCTTGGACTGGTGATATTCGTTTTGGCTCTGATGTGGCTGGTACTTATACTATGTCGGTTGATGTTGATAAAAACAACGACATTAAAGAAAGCAATGAATCGAACAATACATTTACTCAAAAAATAACATTTGATGCTCCAAAATCAATGGCAAATTATGCAGTTGAAAAGGCCGTTCGTAGTTATAGCTCAATTGCTTCTGCTGACTCGGTGATTGCGATTTTGAAACAAGCTCAATCGCTTGATGTGGCTGGTGCAAATGCTTTAATCAAAGGTGTAGTTGATGGTTGGAATCCAAGAAGAAAAGCGATTTTAAGTGCTAATGATAAGGCTTTTATAACAAAATTGAGCTCGACAGTTTCAGTAGATAGTAAGTCAAGACTCAATCGTTTGATGCAAACTTGGGAAGGAAGTTTACCTGACAATAATACCCAAGTTGTGGTGATAAAAACAATCACCGAAGCCATGAAATATGATAAAAAAGAGTTTACAGTGAAAGCAGGAAAAAACGTTGAAATTAGATTTGAAAATCCTGATGCGATGCAACATAATATGGTGATTGGCAAGCCAAAAAGTCTTGAAATCATCGGAAATGCTGCTAATAAGATGATTACACAAAAAGATGCCGTTGAGAAAAACTACGTACCAGCTATTTCACAAGTATTGTTTTCAACGCCATTGCTCAATACCAATGATGTTTACCGATTAAGATTTACCGCTCCATCACAGCCAGGCGATTATCCTTATGTTTGTACATTCCCAGGTCATTGGAGTATTATGAATGGTGTGATGCACGTTGTGAAGTAACACAGTTTTATGAGTATAGTATAATTCTCCGAAATGTATATTTAGACAAAATTACATTTCGGAGAATTATTTTTTTATTTAACAAGTCTAATATTTGGAAGTAATATTAGCGGATAAAAAATGTAATTGATTGAAAATCAATTGATTGAAAAACTATTTCCTCACCAACCATCGTCCGATGGCTTTGGTTTTGTAGCAGGTTTTTTGGTTGTGTTAGCAGGTACATTGCCTTTACCAGGAGCTATCGCAGATGCCGTTGAAAACCCACCGCCTGGATTTGATGCTGCAATCGCAACGTTTTTATCAACTCTCGAATATACACGACTTACTATTTTCCATTCACCATTAATTTTCAAGAGATTCAAGAAATCAACAAATTTAAAAGTAGATAATTCTTCTTCTGTTACCGCAGTGGCGGCTGTGCCAGCGTAGCTATAACTCACAATTTTACTCGACCATTTTGCTCCACCCACAGGCACTGCAGCAATAAATTTCTTTACGGGCATTTCGGATATTTTCCCATCTTTACCCAAATTTCGTAGGTTAGCAAATGCAAAAAAAGCACGATTCAAGCGAGCCGTATCGCCTACCGAGCCACCTTCTAAATAATTATTAAGCGTTTCTTTGATAGCTTCATCCTCTGATTGGGCGAAAGTATTTACCGAAATACCAATTAAAGCTATTAGTGCAAGTAAGAATTTGTTAAATTTCATCGGTGTATTTGTTTTAATCTGATACTAAATTAACGAAAAAAATATTTGCGTATTGCAAGCCCCAAATAGTGCAGCATTAAAAATTACAGGATGAAGGATACTAAATACTTCTCTATCAGTAATTTAAAGAAATAATACTATATTTTAATTCAAAATTACAAATTTGTTATAGAAATCAAATTATTTTCTGACTATTATTTTGCGGCATACTCCTTAATTACTGTACTTATGTTTACCTCAGTCATTCCTTGTTTTACACGGGCGTCAGCCAAAATCTGTAAAACTCTTTGATCTAAAACCGAATAATTATTAAAATCATAATTTATTCCGCTCATTACTGCTACCATAATTGACTTTGTATTTTCAATATGACCTAAGCCTAAAGCGTGTGTAAGTTCGTGGCGTAAAACACCATTTTGTACATTTGCGGGTGTACTTGGCGAAAGCCATATAACTGATTTTATGATTTCGGTATTATTCCATTGAGTAAATGTATTTCCCTGAACCGTCGTATTGGTTACTTGAAAACCCGCATATTTGGCATTGTGAGTAGCAACATCTACTCGGTTGATGATGATATCGGCTTGTGCAACTACTTCTGTTCTGACCAATTTACTGTATTTATTTAAACTATTCATATCTGCTATTACTTTATCTAAAGCAGTAAATAGTGCTGTGGTTCGTACACCATCCCAATAAACTTTAATTTGGGTTTTGCTTGTTGCCCATTTTCTAATAGTCATTGTCTGTGTATTATTCGAATTTTTCAATGCTAATCGAACAAAAGCATCATAAATTTCTTGACTTGTAGGTATTACGTTATTAATTATTCCACTTGACGATGTTTGTGTTGTAGTTGTTGTTGTTTGGAGGCTTAATTCAGGGCTTTTTTCACAAGAAATCATCAAAAAAAGTATCGAAATGGATGTTGCGGCAATAGCAAATTTCATTTTTATTTTTGGTTTATTTTACATATTTTCAATAGTTATAGTTATCAGTCAGAGCATATAAGTATATTACCTACTTTAACGTTCAAAAAACTGGTAATAGTGTAAAAAAGCAGGCATTTCTTACCAAAATATTACCGCAAATTTCATATATACGCCCCAATTGCTCATTTACAATTTTTATCAATTACGAAAGACATTTGTTACTTTATACTGAAAAATAGTCTTAACACTATGAACATAAAAACTTACTATTACCGATAGGCAAATAAAACTACAAAAAAAACAGTTTTTATCTATTAGGAATCAAGTTTTTAATACATTTGCTAATAATTTTATTATTTACTTAAAACCAACTTATTCAAAATGGGACTAATGTCGTTTTTTAAGGGTGTAGGCGAAAAACTTTTCGGTCACAAAGAAGAGGCAGCACCAGTAGCAGAAAAAGAAGTATTGAAAGCAAGTGCTTTATTGGCACACGTACAACAGTTGGGCTTGCCTTTTAATACTCTAACCATCAAAACAACAGGTGATACTGTTACTTTGGTTGGTGAAGTAGATACGCAAGAAGATGCTGAAAAGATTTCTTTGGCAGTTGGTAATGTTGAAGGCGTACACATGGTTGATAATCAATTAGTTGTAGCTACTCCTGAGCCAGAAGCGAAGTTTCACACAGTAGAAAAAGGTGATACTTTGTCGAAAATTGCTAAAGAATATTACGGTGATATGATGAAATATCCTGTGATATTTGACGCCAACAAACCAATGCTTACACACCCAGATAAAATTTATCCAGGTCAAGTATTAAGAATTCCAGCTCTTTAATTTTTTTTAAAGACAATTCATAAAAAAAGCCTTTTCTGAGTAGAAAAGGCTTTTTTTTACTTCTAACAAAAAATTCATCATTCACTATTGATTATTATCTTCTTCACAAAAACTTGCTTATCAATGTTAAATTTTAAAAAATAGCTTCCTGTTGGGTAGTGTTTTATGTCGAACCTGTCTTGGTGTTTGCCTACCGTTTCGATATTTTTCTGTTGTAAAATTTTACCAGTCAAATCAGACAATGAAATACTTGTATTGCTACCCTTAACTGACAAAAACTCTACAAATAATTGTTGACTTGCAGGGTTTGGGAAAACTTTTATTGTATTTTCAAGTGATTCTTCTCCAGCCAATGGGTCTAAAATAGTAACTTTTGCACTACCTGAAACATTCCCTAAACCACATGAGTTTTTCACTTCTTTAAGAAAATAAGTAGTTGACTTTGTGGGTCTTACCTCCAAAATAAAGGGGTTTTTGCTAAGCACAAATGACCTTCCATCTGATAAAGTAAAATCGGCAGGAAGGTCGCCTGTTATATTCACATTTAGTAAAGTGCTGTCTCCAACAATCATCGTTCGATCGCCACTAATGGTCGCCGCAGCCAACGAACGCACAGTTACAGTTGTTTTGGCTTTGGGTCCTTCGCAACCAAAGGCGTTAGTCTGCGAAACATAATAGGTAGAAACTCCTTCTTTTTCGGTTGATGGTATGAGTGTCGCAAATGATTTTATATCAAATTCGTTCAAAAACCACTTTAAATTTGTTCCATCGGCTACCAAAGGTGAGCTTACTTTTTGGCAATAGACAAAAGTTGGAGCAACAACAGGAGGCGAGGGTGGAGCAATGATTGTAATAGGACCAATTGGTAAACTAAATAATTGCGATTTTTTTGCTAAAACTTTCAAACGATAACCCGTGCCTACTTGAAATGTTGCCGGGATTTGGGCAGATAAAGCAAACAATGAAACTTGGGTTGGTAAGTCCACGTAATTTTTGCCGCTATTGTCCGAAATCTGTATAACTAATTGATTATCAGGCGATAATGTTCCGAGAATCGTAATACCTAATCTAATACTTTGCCCCTGACAAAGCGTTGTGGTTGTTAAAGCCTCCGTCTGTATTTGCGGTTGAATAACATTAACTATTACGCTATTACTTTTTGCACCTTCGCCACAAACATTCCTGACCGATAGAATGGAAAAAGTTGTTGTTTCATTGAGTGTTTTAGCAATTTGATATGAGTTGAAGCGAGTGTTTTTAATAGAAGTCCCGTCCGATAAGTCATACGACCAAGGGCCACTTCCGCCCAAATCAACGCTTAGATAAGTCGTTTCTCCTGCATAAATAGTTGTGTTGCTTGCAGTAATATTGGCACTTGAAAATGCCCGAATCGCAAAATTTTCGCTCACAGGACTTACCGTTTCGGGGCGAGTTGCCGTTATTCTTACCCTGTAATCATCACCTTCTGGCAGGTCGTTTGGAAGTCTAATTACCAATAGTAATCCTGTAAATTTTGATTCTATTTTTTGGTAATTCCTGCCAAATTTATCAGAAATTTCAACAAACAATTGGTTGTTGTTTTCAAATAAGCCTTCCAAATTATAAGTGATTTTGAGCGAGTCACCTACGCAATAAACTTTTTTATCTAAGGCATCAACCGTTACAAAATTGGAACTTCGGGTAGCAATTTGGTATTCCGACAAAGGCGAAAATCGTATGGCAAAAGAGGCTTGCATCTTTTGGTATTGCTGTTCAGTAAAAGCATTTCCACACCGTTGATGATACGACATTATGTTATCGACTGGCGGTGTAAAATTTTCACCATTGTTGTCTTGAAAATCGGCGGGAGAGTTTTGATTGCAATTAAAAGCATACAACAAAGGCAAGCGTTCAAAGGGGTCGGCCGAGGTATCGCAAAGTTGGTCGCCCATCGAAACGCAGTTTGAACCAGCCCCACGAGTAACCAGCTCTCGTTTCGATACGTTGGGGTTATCGCTGTCTTGAAAAGTATGAAAAAGTCCAAAATAATGACCAATCTCGTGCAGAAAGGTCTTGTTTTTTAGGTTTTCGAAGTCGTCAGAGCTTCGGTCGAAGTAAGAATAAAAAATGCGATTGCTATTTGACGATTTGTTGGGTAAAGCTGCATAACCACTCAAAATTGTTAAATCTTTAAGCGTAATACTTTTGGCAAAATATATATTTATGGCATCTTGTACGTCATATTTTCGGCGAAGTTCTGATTCATCGGCTATCTTTAAATCAGAGTATTTATTATCAACAATAGAAAAAACTTGGTTGTTATAGAGATATAATTCGACGTTGATATTCTGTAAATAAGTATTGGCATTGGCAATAATTGCCCGAATATCGCTTTCGCTCAATGCTGGCGTTGACGAATTTGTCTCTGAAAGAATATTGGCTTTCACCGCCACTTTATAACTCACTATCCGTGCTTGTTTTTGCGTAGTTTTTTGTTGGAGGAAGGTTTGGTATTGGGCAAAGGAGGCTTGTTTTTCTTGCTCGGTAGGCGAAGGCAATCCGCAGCGAAATTGTGCGAAAAGGCTTCCAACTTGCCCCAGCATGAGAAGCAATGAAATAGAAAAAAGACAAAATTTCTTCATTAATTTTATAGATTCGCTCAATATTCCATCGTGAATATACGATGGCAAATTACAAGCAAAAATTTTGCCGAAGAGATTTCTTCGTCGAAATTTTACGGTAATTCATTCGAAAGTTAATAAACTCTTTTTTTAATTTTGCAATTTCTTACAAAAAACACCTTCAATTGGGTGTTTTTGGCGACATTTTTTATTAAGTGGTTACGTGCCAAAGCTAAAAATTTTAATAAACTTGCTCAAACTTGTTTTAGGGCGAGGTAGTTTACACAAACCTATTTCAGAAAGAGACAAGAAATAGGATTTATCTTACAACTCCGTTAGATTAACGCCAATATTTTTGTATATTTCCGTGTTAACTTATCAACAGCCTCATCAATAAACCCAATGTAAATTTCAATATGAAAAAAATCTGTTTACTTTATTTTTTACTGGTCGTTATCAATACTTCATTCGCTCAAAATACGCCACCTGCATTAAATCTTATTAAAACTGAAGACTTAAAAAATGATATGAAAGGCTTGGCCGATGCCCATTTCAAGGGTCGTTCGGCTGGAACTTTAGATGAATTGAAGGCTGCCATGTGGTTGGGTGAAAAATATAGGGCAATTGGATTGAAACCTGCGGGAGACGATGGTACTTATTTTCAGTATTTTACTTTGTGGAGAAATCAAATCTCTGAACAAACAACCATCGAATTGAACAATAAGAAACTAACGCTTTGGCGAGATATTTCTATTGCTCAAATGGCAAATGTCAATCTAAATTCAACCATCACTTATTTAGGCAATGCTTTAGATATTGATACGACCGTAGATGTGAAAGGGAAAATTGTGGCGATTGAAGCAAATCCCAAAGGCATAAATTTGGATGTTTCTTTACCAACTTGGCGTTATGGTCGCTCCATTTTTGTTAAATACGGAATGCCTTTAATCAAAAGAGGTGCAAGTGCCATTATTTTTATAGCCGATGAAACCGCCGAAAATGCTTGGGCAGATGCCAACGAAAACTATAAAAGAGGCAATTATGATATTGATGGGGGTGTAAATGCCAATTTAACTACGACCGTTCCCGTTTTGTGGCTTCATCAAGAAGCAAAAAAGTATTTGCTGGGCAATACGGCGAGCCTTAAAGCCAATATTATTGTCTCAAAATATCCGTATCCTTCGGTTAATATTATTGGTAAAATTGACGGAACGGATGCCAATTTAAAAGCAGAATATTTGCTTTACAGTGGTCATACCGATGCACATGGTATCAGAAATGACATTAAAGGTGATTCCATTTGCTACGGAGCAGATGATAATGGAAGTGTTGATGTGGCAATGCTCAGTAATGCCCGAGCATTTGTGAAAAACCCTGCGAAACGTTCGGTTTTATTTGTCATTCACGGAGCGGAAGAAAGAGGTTTGTTAGGCTCAAGATATTATACTGCCCACCCAACTGTTCCGATTAATAGCATCGTTGCGGTGTTGAACGGAGACATGATTGGTAGAAATCACAGTGATAGTGCAACGGTTTTAGGGGCAATTCCTCCGCATAGAAACTCCTTAGATTTGGTAAATATGACCATGGAAGCGAATAAAGAAGGTCCAAATTTCAAATTAGATTCAAGTTGGGACGACGTAAAACATGTAGAAGGTTGGTATTTTAGAAGTGACCATCTTCCTTACGCCCGTTTGGGAATACCTTCTATTATGTACACAACGCTGCTACACCCCGACTACCACACGCAACAAGATAATATTGAAAACATAAATTATCCAAAATTGAAGAAAATGGCGGATTGGATGTACCGAACAGGTTGGAAAGTAGCCAACGCCAAAGTTCGCCCAGCTACCGATAAGAACTTTAAGTTGGAAAGATAAAAATTAAAAAAAGTCAAGTCTCTTGTTGTGACTTGACTTTTTAATCGCATTCTATTGTTAAGTATTTTACCGTTTTTTAACCTTAGTACAAGTCAAAATACTTAAACCAAAAACTTCACCCATACCGATTTTTCAAAAACAACGATATTCCAAACACCACACCCGATAAAACAAATTGCAAAATAGGCAACATTCCTACGCTCCAATTGGAGGCTTGGTCAATGCTAAAATTTGAAAAATGATGCAGACTAACACTCAGAGAAAGAAAAATAATGCAACTTATCATCACGGGTATCATTGATTTCATGAAATCTGAAACTCGGTTGTGTTTTCTCACCCAAAAAATAAGTCGTAAAGCCAAGAAAATAGGTAAAATGCAGATAATAACCTCAAAGATTAGTTTCATATTACTTCAAAAAACTTCTGATTTTAGAGGCAGTTTTCGCCAGTTCTTCCTGTGAAAGTTTTAATTTATTATTGAAATTCATGTCGCTCATGCTATTCATCGGAATCAAGTGAATGTGAGCGTGAGGAACTTCCAAACCAATGACGGCAACGCCTACACGCTTGCAAGGCACCGCTTGTCGTATGGCAGGTTCAATTTGCTTGGCAAATGCCATCAGACCTGAATAAAGTTCATCGTTGAGGTCGAATAAATAGTCAGTTTCTTGTTTTGGCACAACGAGCGTATGCCCAATAGCACACGGAAAAACATCAAGAAAAGCAAAAAACTGCTCAGTTTCTGCAATTTTATGGCAAGGAATTTCGCCTGCAATGATTTTTGAGAAGATGGAAGACATATTGAATTCTAAATTAAGAGTTCTGAATTCTGAGTTAAAAACTATCGACCTTTGTCTGTGGACTATCGACTACTATCCTAACAAATCCTTCAACGCCTCTTTGATATTTGTAAATTTATACTCGAAATTGGTTTCTTGCGAAAGCCTTTTGTTCAGCACAAAGTTACCACCAGTTACGACAATTCCCATTTCTCCGAAAACTAATTTTAATACAAAACTTGGCACGTTAGGCAGCCAAAGTGGTTTTTTCAGTACTTTTGCTGCTACACTTGTCATTTCTTCATTACGAACTGGGTTTGGCGAAACCGCATTATATGCTCCACTCATGGTTTTATCTTCAATTGCTTTGATGAAAACTCCGCAAAGGTCATCAATATGAATCCATGACATAAATTGCTTACCATTGCCCAAAGCTGCCCCAAAACCAAAGCGAATGGGTTGCACTAATTTAGGTAAAGCTCCACCTTTTTCGCTCAAAACAATGCCGATTCTGATGCTAACGATTCGTTCGGCTGAACTGATTTTTTGAGCGACAGATTCCCAAAGTTTAGTACACTTTGCCAAGAAATCATTTCCTGCTTTGCTATTTTCATCTAATTTTGTTTCGCCAGTATCGCCGCCATAATAACCAATGGCAGAGGCAGAAATGAAACCTTTCAATTTAATATTTTTTTCTTGTAAATACTTGTTTATCAACTCAATAGGCTGAATTCTTGAATTGATTATTTCTTGTTTTCGCTCGTCTGACCAACGTTTATCTGCGATTCCTTCACCTGCTAAATGAATAACATAATCAGCATTTTCTAAAGCACCCGCCTCAATAAAACCTTTCTGAATATCCCATTGGTAAACTTCCACATTTGCGGTTTTTTCTTTCCTGCGACTAAGATAAGCTACTTTATGCCCTTTTTGTAAAAGTAGTTGGGTCAACCGATGCCCAATCATTCCTGTGCCACCTGTGATTAGAATATTCATTTTATTTGAGTGTTGAGTGTAAAGTTATGAACACTTTTGGTATGGAATTGTTTGATTCTGATAATTTTGAAAAATGTTTTACTGCATAGGTTCTTTTTTCAACTTTTTGAACTTCATGCGTAAGCGATTCATAAATTCATCACCAGGATCGCTCTTAGAAGTTTGATAATTTGGGTCGGTTTCTTTCCAAATGTTTGAGCCACGAAATTTGGTATATTCGTGGTGACCGATAAGATATTCGATTTTATATTTTTTTTGTAATTGCTTGACCAACAAATAATTAGCTTTAAACTGAGCTTCAGTTAGTTTGTTGTTAGTTCCATCGCCCACATTCTCAATGCCAATGGCACAATAGTTTAGACCGATTACATGGCGGGCAAAAATTGTATCGGGCAGCAAGTGATAAACCGTTCCATCTCTATCAATTAAATAATGTGCCGAAACATTTAATCGACTTGCATTTTTTAGTTCAGCACGAGCATTTGGCAAAACAGGTGAGTTAAAAGCAAAAAAAGATTTTTCGAAAGTAGGAATAGCCGTCCAATGACAAACAATCATTTTTGGTTGAATAGTTGGTTCTTTTTGCTCAATTCCATGCCGATTTTTCATATATTCCAAAGACAAAACCCGACGAGTAGAATCCCAAATAATGGGCTTTTCAACGATTTTTAGCTTTTGTCCAAAAACTTGAAAATTGACTAAAATCAAGCAAAAAAGAAGAAACTTTAATGGTTTTTGTATCATTTTACTCGACTTTTAGAAAATAAAAACTGTGGGTTGATGTTGATTTCTACCGACTTTCAATAACTTTTTTTAGCAATTTTCTTATGTATCTCAACCGTTTTCATAAGAGCCGCCGAGCCGTACCAAGGGTGCAGCTCCATCGCTAAAGACTCCGCCTGAATGGCAGGATCGGTTTCACAAAGTTTCTGTGCTTCTTCAATTGTTTTTACATCAAAAACATAGATTCCTGCTAAATCTGTATTATCAGCAAATGGCCCTGCAACAACTAATTTCCCTTCATCAGCCAATCGTCCGATGTTTTCCATGTGAGCTTTTTGGAGTTTATTGGCAGTAACAGAGTCAATCATCCAACGTTTTCGTCCTTTTTTCAAAAAAGCCATTACATACATTTTCATACCATAATCATCAGCCCCCAATTGTTTGGCAAGTACGCTGTCAATACTTGGTTCAGCATTGTTTTTTGTAGAATTGTCATTGGCTGTTTTTGATTTTTCTGGCACAAGACAACTATAAGAAATAGATGCAATAAATATGAATAAAAACAACTGTAATGTGAATTTTTTAGTTAAAAAAGACATAATTTGATTGATTTTGTGTGAAATATTTGAGATGAATAGAGTTATTTCTTACAACCTTCAACTAAATTTTTGAAAGTTGCTAATGCTTTTTGAGCATCTTCAATGTCGTTAATAATTAAATTGATTTCGCTCGAAAAACCTGATTTGCTATCTTTAGTTTGCTTGATAAACTTCTCTTTATTGAGTGTATAAGCGGTTATACCAACTATTTTCCCCGAAACATCAATATCAATTTTCTTTGGATCGATATCATAAAGATTCCATTCTGAAATAGTCTCAACCGATTTTTTTGATTCGGCCATAGTCGAAGTAAACTTCCATTTGCACTTGTCGCTGCCATCTTGCAGAATCAATTCTTGCTTTGGATTTTCGATAGATTTCAGCTTACTCACCAACGAGTTGAAATCGCCTACTGTAACATTGCTTTTGCAGCCTTTCGAGATGGCCGGCAAGGCTTCTGCCAAATATCGAGCATCTTCGAGGTCGCCCAAAATGAAATCAATGCTATTGTCATAGTTTTGCAAAACTCCATCTTTTATATATTTGATAAATTTTTTGTTATCAATTACTTTAGCAGTGATTTTTATGACTTCTTTCGAGACCGAAAGTTTGTAATCGGACAAATCGCCAAAGTTAAATTTGAAATTTTCATCAATGGTTTTGCCTTTCACTTCTGATTTTAAATCATAACTTGTAAGACAAGTTGGAGTAATTTTTTGCGAATAATTCGATTCATTTACTTTAAAATCTTTGGTTCTGTCTTTCAAAATCTTGAACCCATCTTCTTTTGTTGCTAATTTGGGCAAGCGTACTTGTAATTCTTTTTTCGCAGCAGGAATAATTTTCTGAATCGCCATCATTAATACACTTCCATCGCTTGGCGTTTGGGCATAAAATTTTATTTCATCATCGTAGCCTTTCATACTGCTACCTTGTTGATTTCTGATGAAATCATTTTTAGCTTTGGCACTTATATAGATTTCTTTTCCGCTGATTTTTAGTTCGGCACTGCCATCGTTTAGGTCGCCCCAACTAAAATCTGATTGCATTTCGGTCGTTTTTTTACCGTCATTCTCTTCCAAATTGAGCGTTGCACGATCTTTATAGGTGCTTGATTTCTTGAGACTTTGTTTGAAAGATTGCTTTTCAGCCGTAACATCCTTAATATTTTGTTCGAGCCAAGTTTGCAATGCACTCAAATCATCTTTAGGCAATTTGATTGAACCCTCCCAAGCAATTTTTGCTGCAGCAATCGCATCTTTAAGGTTCTTTTCTACTTCACGGGCATCGTCAATATTTTCGAATAAAAGCTCAATTTTATTTTCATAATTTTGCATTTCACCGCCTTTGGTATAGCGAATCACTTTTTGATTTTTTAGCGAAGTGAGTTCAACTTTCATCTCTTTGCTTGATGCACTTCGTTTCACTTCACCCATCAAACCAAGATTAAATTCGTAGATTTCTTCGATACTTTTACCTTTCGAGTCGGTATTGGTTATAGCAATTTTGATGTCATAAGGCGTGGCATCGGCATAGCTAAGTTGCTGATTGATAGATGATTTCTCTAATTTTATTTCTTTTACGTAGCCTTTAACTTTATCAAGCGATGCTTTCAAACTTCCTTGTGCTTGTGTGAGGAATGGCAATAGTACCAAAGCGAGTTTTAATATATTTTTCATGAGAATACAATGTTTGTTTTTGACAAATTTAATGAGATAAATCGGAAAGCGGCATTACCGTTTAATAAAAAAGCGGAATTTTAATGTAATTTTGCAATATAATCTCTGTAAATTTTTTCAGAAATACATATTATTTACTAACTCACCAAATCATCATGCTCGGCGTAACGTCAGACAATAAATTGAAAAGACTCATCGTAGTAGGTGATAAAGTTTTGGTAAAGCCCAAAAACCCTTCGGATAAAACTAATACAGGACTTTATTTGCCTCCAACTGTAACCGAAAAAGAAGAAGTACAAAGCGGTTATGTCATAAAAGTTGGTCCAGGCTACCCTTTGCCAATGCCAAGCGAAGACGAACCATGGAAAGAAACCGAAGAAAAAGTGAAATATATGCCACTTCAAGCCCAAGAAGGAGATTTGGCAATTTATCTGCAACGCCACGCCATTGAAGTACAATACGAAGGTGAAAAATATGTTATTCTGCCACAAGCTTCGATATTGATGTTGGAGCGATTTGAAGATTTAATGTAATATTTGGAAAATAAACTAAAGAATTTGTGTTATTCCTTCATAAAAAAACTTAGATGAAATTTTATTCGATTTTATTTTTACTGTTTTTGAGTTGTAATGATTCAAAAAGTCAAATCATTAATCCATTAGGGACGACTGTTGAAACACGTTTCAAATTACCATCTGGTTATCAAAGAATACCCGTTTTGAATGATTCTTTTGGAGCTTTTCTTCGTGATTTTCCTTTGAAAAATGACAAATCGAAAGTGTATTTCTACAACGAAGAAGAGAAAACAAACGCTCAACAAGTGGCAGTTTTAGACATTGACCGAGGCACACGAGACCTACAACAATGTGCCGATGCTGTGATGCGTTTGCGAAGTGAATATTTGTATGCTCGAAAGCAATTTTCAGCTATTTCTTTCAAAACTTTTAGTGGAGTTTCCATGACTTATGATAAATATAAAAATGGATATCGTATTACTAATCAGGGTTTTATAAAATCAAAGTCTCCAGATACTAGTAGAGAAGGATTTAGAAAATACCAAGATATGGTATTCACGTATGCTAATACTTATACACTTGAAAAAGAGATGAAAGCAATAAAAAACTTGTCGGATTTGCAGCTCGGCGATGTTTTCATTGTCTCGAATCCAAAGAGTTATGGACACGCCATGATAGTAATGGATGTTGCCGAAAACCCACAATCAAAAGACAAAATTTTTCTTTTGGCTCAGAGTTATATGCCTGCTCAGGATATTCATATTGTTAAGAACCCAAAAGGTGGTGCTTGGTACAGTTTGAAAGACTTAAATACCGAACTTTACACGCCAGAATGGACTTTCCCATTGAATGCTTTGCATAGATTTTGAGTACCTCAATTTATATCATCATTCACAACTAAATGATATTTTCAAGGTACTTATAACCGCTACCAGTATTGAGTAGTAAAATCTCTTCCGAAGCACTAACGATACCTTTTGCCACTAATTTTTGTAGGGCTATCCACGTTGCAGCTCCTTCTGGTGAAATCAGAAGCCCTTCTAAACGGGCAATTTCTTTGACTCCTGCAATCATTTCTTGGTCACTTACAGCAATGGGTAATCCACCCGAAGCAAGCAACACCTCAAGCATTATATTTTCGGCAAAAGGATTGGGTACGGCTAAACCATTTGCAATGGAGGGCTTCCCTATGTATTTTGAACAATTGTCTTGTTTTGCTTCCCAAGTATTTACTACTGGACAACAATTTTCGGCCTGTACGGCTATCATTCTTGGAAGTTTTTCGGGCAATATCCAGCCTAAGTCAATCATTTCTTGAAAAGCCTTCCAAATACCAATAAGTCCAGTTCCACCTCCCGCAGGGTATAAAATCACATCGGGTAATTGCCAATCCAGCTGTTCGGCAATTTCGTAGCCCATGGTTTTCTTCCCTTCAATACGGTATGGCTCTTTGATGGTAGAAATATCAAAATAATTACCATTTTTTTTCAATTCAGCCACTTTTTTTCCGCAATCACTAATGAGTCCATCAACCAATATTAGGTTTGCACCGTAGAGTTCACACTCATCTTTAAACACTTTTGGCGTGTGCGTAGGCATTACCACAGTGGCTTCAATACCAGCAGCGGCACAGTAAGCCGCCATTGCTCCGCCTGCATTGCCCGCCGTTGGAATAATGCAAGATTCAACGCCAAACTCCTTGGCTTTTGAAATAGCCATGCTCAAACCTCTCGCTTTAAATGAACCTGTCGGGTTAGACGATTCATCTTTCATCAAAAGGTTTTTGTACCCGTATTTGCTTGCCAGTCTTTGGAGAGGTAAAATGGGAGTATAACCTTCGCCCAAACTCACCCGATTATTGATGTCGAATAAGGGGAGCATCTCGGCGTAACGCCACATATTTTTTTGCCTTGTTAATAAAGCCTCTTTCGGAAAATAATTTGTAAAACTGTAACGGGCAATGAGTGGACGACCACAGCAAGTTGAAATACTTGCAATTTCTGAAGGTGAATATGCTTGATTGCAGGCGTGGCACTGTAAATAAGCTATATTGCTCAATGACTCAAGGACTTTCATAATCAGTTTTTTTGTGTAAAACTAATGTCTTCTTCTTATGAAAGTGGATTCTAATATACTATACCGTATAACTATTTTAAATACTGTTTGCAGCATGTTTAATAAATAACTTGATGAGTTTATTATTTTCTTCTCCTTGCCGTTGGATAAAATAGAATTCTCGATGAATGATTAATTCGGGGATATTAATTCTGAATAACTCTCCATTTGTTATTTGCTTTTGAACCGAAATAGTTGGTAAAAATCCGATACAGTCAAATTCTAATAGAAAATTTTTGAGGGCTTCTGTGCCACCAATAATTACTTGGGTATTTAGGTCGCTTAGTTTAATATTTTCTTTTTCTAATGCCGCCGTCAGAACAGCCAACGTTCCTGAGCCTTTTTCTCGCAATGCAATTGGGGTTTCTATTAATTCTGTTATCGAAATTTGTGGTTTTTTAATCAAGCTACTCGTTGCAGAGCAAACGGCAACAATTTCATCTTTCAAGAAAAATTGGTAGTTAGCCAACGTAGTTTTATTTTTGCCTTCAATAATGCCCACGTCAATTTCGTGATTCAAGAGAGCTTTGAGGATATTTTCAGAGTTTCGGTTGATTAGCCTAAGTTTTATTTCAGGAAATGCTTTATGAAAACCAGAAAGTATTTTAGGCATGAGATAAAGAGCCACAGTTGTGCTGGCACCAATAACCAATGTCCCACGAGCGGCGGCAGTATTTTTCAGTATAGAAATATCGAACTCCAATTGACTATTGATTTCATTGGCTTTCGACAAGTATTTGAATAATATTGAGCCTTCTTCGGTTAATGAAATGGTATTACCTTTTCTCTCAAATAAAGCAATACCATATTGAGCTTCAAGATTTTTGACGTGTTTACTTACTGAAGGTTGAGAAATAAATAAGATTTCAGAGGCTTTCGAAAAACTCAAAAGTTTTGCTACTTCGTAAAAAACAAGATGACCAAAATTTAGCATTTATTTAAGGTTTTTATAGAATACGGTAGATTTTAGAATTTGATTAAAAATCTGCGTTATTTTAAAATTACCCAAAGAACGTAATTTTCATCAAAAAAAACGTAAACTTTGTATAAACACTCATAAGTTTTGCAACTATGATTTTCAGATTATATTTGTTTCTGTTTTATATTGTGGCACAACAAATTTTTGCCCAAACCCCAATCATTTCCAGCGGCAATATTTGGAAGTATTTGGATAATGGTACTGACCAAAGTACGTCTTGGCGAAATACTGGATTTAACGATGAAGCTTGGTCATCGGGTGCTTCACAATTTGGCTACGGTGATGGAGATGAAGCCACGGTTGTGAGTTATGGCGGCAATCAGAGCAATAAACATATCACTACCTATTTTCGGAAGAGTTTTTCTATCGCCACACTTTTTCCTTATTACCGACTTCGGGTCAAGCGAGATGATGGTATTGTTGTTTATATCAATGGAAATGAGGTTTTTAGAGATAACTTGGCTACCAATCAAAATTATCAAACCTTAGCTTCGTTGGCAACCGATGATGGAAACATTTGGTTAGAAACAACTATTGCAGGCACAAATTTACAAACAGGAACTAATGTAATTGCCGTAGAAGTTCATCAAACTGCCGTAACAAGCTCTGATATTTCGTTTGATTTTGAATTGTTACCTTCTAACTATACCGTGAGTCGAGGACCATATTTACAAATGGGTACTTCGAACAGTATGCAGATTCGCTGGCGAACAAACATAGGTTCTACTACCCAAGTTAATTATGGCACCAATGCTGCCAATCTTAGCAATAACGTTGTTGATGCTACACTTACAACCGAGCATATTGTCAATCTTCCAAACCTTTCTCCTAATACTCAATATTATTACTCTGTTGGCACTACAACGGAGGTTTTGCAAGCCACCGAACTGAATTATTTTATCACTGCCCCAATAATTGGTACTGAAAAGAAAACCCGTGTTTGGATAACGGGCGATTGTGGCACAGGTGCACCTACCCAAACTGCCGTAAAAGAGAAATTTCTTAATTATGTAGGCAGTCAATATATTGACTTATGGCTGCTTTTAGGCGATAATGCTTATAGTTCTGGTTTTGATTCTGAGTATCAAACGAGGTTTTTTGAGCCTTACCAAAATGACCGAATTATGAAGCAAACCGTACTTTTCCCAACGCCTGGAAACCATGATTATTACGCAACAAACACGGCACAAACCGACCATATTATGCCATATTATAGCAATTTCAGCTTGCCAAGCAATGGCGAAGTTGGTGGCGTACCGTCAGGACATAAAGAATATTATTCGTACAATTATGCCAATATTCACTTCGTAAGTTTAGATTCTTATGGTAAGGAAACCGCCAGTAATTATCGGCTTTATGATGCTACAAGTCCGCAAATCACATGGTTGAAAGCAGATTTAGCAGCCAATACCCAAAAATGGACGATTTTGTATTGGCACCACCCACCCTATACAATGGGAAGTCATACGTCTGATGGTGAGAACGAACTGAAATTTATTCGTGAAAATGTCGTGCCAATTTTGGAGCAGTATAAAGTTGATTTGGTACTTTGCGGGCATAGTCATAATTATGAGCGTTCACGTCTGATGAAAGGGCATACAGGTTTAGAGCCCACTTTCAATGTAACTCTTCATAATCCTACAACGTCGAGTGGAAAGTACGATGGCTCTACAGACTCTTGCCCCTATATCAAAACTTCTAGTTTACCCAATACAGGCATTATTTACGTGGTGGCTGGTTCTGCTGGTTGGGCAGGTGGCACACAAGCAAGTTATCCACACGATGCCATGTATTTTTCGCATACTTCTAATGGTGGTTCATTGTATTTGGAGATAGAAGCCAATCGCTTAGATGCCAAGTGGATTGCTGATGATGGCGTAATAAGAGATAAGTTTACGATGATGAAAGATGTGAACATCAAGCAGACTATTACACAAGCCACAAACCTGACAAATATCACGTTAAATGCCTCTTGGATAGGCAATTATGCTTGGCAAAGCACTAATTTCAATACCCGTAGTTTGATCGTTTCGCCCATTAATAATACCCAATATATTGTAAAAGACGGAAGTCAATGTTTGGCAGATACTTTTTTGATACAAATTACCAATCCAAATTGCCAGCCAGCATGGAATTTAACAAGTCCGATTGCCTCAAATTCACTCCTGAAATACGAAGCTGGACAAAATATCACGGCAAATAATTTGCTCAATAGCGGAGCAAATGTAAAATATAATGCCGCCAAAGCAGTTGTGCTATTGCCAGGTTTTCAAGCTCAAAATGGTGTGATTTTTATTGCCAGTATTGGCGGTTGTGCCAATGTCAATGCTCAATGGAAGTCTGATGAAAAAAGCCCGTAAAGCAGTGAGATTTAGAAATAAAGAATTGTTTTTAGTTATAAATTCCTTGATTTAATCTCTTCTTGCACCTTTTTCAAGCCACTTATATTGACAAGTAGAAGAGGTAAGAAAGCGACGGGCAAGACAGAAAAAACACTAAATCCTTGTCTGATTCCTAAAAAAACAACAGCAAATACCAAAACTATCAAGACTCCGATAAAAGCTGAAGTAGCACTTTTGAGTGTTTTTTCTTTGGCTTTGAGTTCCTCTAAACTCATTTGTGAGTAGTTGTTTTCTTTCATAAGATTGTCGATTTGATGTAGTGTTTGATTATTTTGGCTAATTTGTTTGGTATAGTATTCTTAAAACGCAATTCGTAAACGTTGATCTATAAATAAATAACACACAGAGTACTAAACGCTACCTTTTGCAAATATGCTGGTATATGCGGTGGCTATTTTTAGGCTTATTCATTTCATTTATCCATAAAAATATCTTTAGCTTGCCTTTGTATTTAAACGTTTTAATCAAACTTGATTTCGTCTGAGCCTTCTATTTTATATAATGATTTTTCAATGGGCAAAGTAAAATAAAAAGATGAACCTTCACCTTCAATACTTTCTACCCATATTTCACCATCATTTTTTTCTAAAAATCCTTTTACTAATAATAATCCTATTCCAGCTCCTTTATTTTCTTTTCTGGCTTCTGAGAGGGTTTTGATTTGTGGTTTAAAAAGTTTTTCTTGTATTTCTTTAGACATTCCAATTCCTGTGTCCTTTACTTGAATTATAATCTTGTCGTCTTTGGTTTTTGCTGAAATTGTTATTGTTCCACCTTTTTGTGTATGTCTTATTGCATTAGAAACTATGTTATGAATAATAGAAAGCAACATTTTACTATCTGCAAAAACAGATATATTCTCTTCAATTTCGTGATGAAGATTTATTGTATTTATTGAAGCGGTTTCATTTAGAGTATCAAAAACTTTCTCAATGTATTGGATCAGCTTTATTTTTGTTGGCGAAAACACGTCTGATGCGTATTTTATTCTTGCCCACTCCACTAAATAGTCCAACATATCTAACTCATCAGTGGATAATTTATAAAGGAGTGTCAGCATTTCCTGAACCACATCGGGTTCCATTTTATGAAAATTTGTTTTCAGATATTTTGCCGTTCCAATAATTGCCGAAAGTGGACTTCTTAAATCGTGTGAAAGTATTGCCAAAACACTCTCTTTGTGGGTGTTAAGTTCTTCCAGTTCTTTTACATATTTTTTTATGGCATCTTCCGATTTCTTTCTTTCGGTTAAGTCTCGGAGTATTTTAACATAGCCCAACATCTCGCCATCAATGCCAGTAAGTGGAAAAACCAGGCCATAAGCATAGAATAAACTTTTGTCTTTGGCAATGTGCCATCTATTATCTGTTGCCCTGCCTTCTTCTAAAGCTATTTCAATTTCCTTTTTCGGAATTCCATTTTTTTTATCCTCTTCTGTAAAAATGATATCAAAATGTTCTCCAATAACTTCGTCTGTTTCGTAACCAAATATTTTTGTCGAGCCAGAACTCCAGCTATTTATGATAAATTCTTTATCTAAAGTAAAAATTGAATAATCTTGTAAGCTGTCAATTATTTGGCTATAAAACTCAGCAGTTGGTATATACTTACTTTTAAGAATTTTAGGATTATCTTGCTTATTTTTCATTAGATTTAATTAATATCTATGTTGAATCGTTATGTTGTTGTGTTTACCTCCATTACAAATAACGGTTTGGCGTTGCTATGGTGGGTCACAGGAAACATGATTCTCCTCTTGTCTTAAAATTTTGCTAGATCAGAATCACTTCAGAGCTTTTCATGATGGCTGCCTTTTGTGTGTCAATTTATTTCAGAAAGTGACTCTCTCTGTAATTTATCGAAAAGACTCATTTTTTTATCATCATGCAATATCGTATAATTTTAACAATCTATTAATGAGAGGACGGTTTTTTGTTGTGTTGTCAACTTTTTGCAGACTTAAGAAGTTGGGGATTTCGAAGCAAAAGATACAATTAACCACTGAATCCCCAATTCCTTTAAGCTCGCTGATAGGTGCTGACCTTCTATTTCGGGCTTGATATCTACTTGTATTGGAGCTGTCTTGCTTGGGAAAAACATACTCTTTTTGGGCGTGGATCTGCGAAGATGCTAAATGTGTGTGCTTTGTGGTTGGAATTATTTACCATCAATACAATGGTATGTCCTTGAGAACTTACATCCTACTGTTTATAGATAAAATGTTACTTGTCCGGTGGTTATGTCGTGAGAACCGCCAACAATACCAATTTGTCCACTCTCTATCATTTCTTTCAATATAGGGCTTCGTTCTGTGATGGCTTTAACTGTCCGTTTTATATTAATGGTTGCTACTTTTTCTACAAATTCTGCATTTCCTGAGTTTCTATTTTCTGTTATAGTCAGTTCGTCATCTACGGCAGGTCTTATTTTTGTGAGCAAGGAAGTAAGGTTGCCCATTTCAATATGATCGCAAGCACCTTTTACTGCTCCACATTTTGTATGCCCTAACACTACTATAATTTTTGAACCCGCTACTTTGCAACCAAATTCCATACTACCCAAAATGTCTTCGTTGATAATATTTCCAGCGATACGAATACTGAAAATATCACCTAACCCTTGGTCAAAAATTAGTTCAGCCGAAGTTCTACTGTCAATACAGCTAAGAATTACGGCAAATGGATGTTGTCCATCTGATGTTTCGTTTGCTTGTTGTAAAAGATTACGGTTAACTTTAAGATTATTTACAAATCTTGTATTACCGCCTTTTAGTAATTCTAAAGCCATTCGTGGTGTTATGGCATCCTGCATTTCTTTGTTTAATGTTTTCATTTCTTTTTATTGTTTTTAAAATGGTTTATGAATTTAAGCTGTCTCAATAAAATTGATTTTTTCAACTATAATATTTTTAGTTTTGGCATTAATTTCGTAATCTTTAATCAATTCAATTACATCGTAAGCAATTGATATAGATTTTGAGCAATCAATAATCACTTTTGAATTTGCAGGAATAGCATCCAAAACTTTTATAACGCTTGCTTTGTTAAAAAATGAAACTTCTTCGGCTAAAACAAGATGGTGCAACTCGTGTACTTCTTCATTTGTTTTAATAACTTTCAAATGATGAGAATTACGATAACTATGACGCAAGGTGTAGAAGATGCCAAAAAGCATTCCTATAGTAATTCCTTTTAATAAGTCAGTTGCTAAAATAGCTATTACCGTAGCGGTAAACGGAACAAATTGCTCCCAACCTAATTTATACATCTGTTTAAAAAGTGATGGTTTGGCTAACTTATAACCTACCATTAAAAGAATAGCAGCTAAACTTGCCAATGGTATTCTATTCAAAATGCTTGCTATCGTTAATGCACTCATCAGCAAGAAAACACCGTGGAGAATAGCAGACATTTTCGTCTTGCCGCCGAAGTTGATATTTGCCGAACTGCGAACAATTACTTGCGTGATAGGCAAACCACCAATTAAACCAGAAATAACATTGCCCAAACCTTGTGCTTTTAACTCTCTATTTGTCGGTGTAATTCGCTTGTCGGTGTCAAGTTTGTCAGTGGCTTCAACACAAAGCAGGGTTTCTAAACTTGCAACAATAGCTATTACAAAAGCAATTTTCCAAACTTCTAAGTTTGTGATTGCCGAAAAATCAGGGAAAGTAAACTGTCCAAAAAATTCAGTAGCAGAGTGAGGTACAGGAATTCTTACTACTTGGTCGGCAGCCAAACTAAAGTTTAATATTCCATTTTGATAGAAATAGTTCATCAGAATACCCAGAAAAACTACAACAATAGGTGCTTGAATTAGCTGAAATATTTTATGCTTTTTGATTAATATTTTGTCCCAAAGAATTAATATAGCTAATGAAATTGCTGCAATTAAAAATGCCCCTGGTGTTACAAAGTCAAGTGCTTTAAAAATTTCCGAAAATGTATTTTGTCCATCCGCCTGAACAAACGCATCATCACCTTCCATATCTTTATCCCAGCCTAATGCGTGGGGTATCTGTTTTAAAATTATTAAAAGTCCTATACCTGTAAGCATTCCTTTGATAACTGATGAAGGAAAAAAATGGGCAATGAAACCTGCTTTAGCATATCCCAAAATGAGTTGGATAATTCCCGCCAAAACAACGGCTGTTAGAAAAGCTGGCCATGAACCGCCAAGTGTAGTAATCGAAGTTAAAACGATAACAGCTAAGCCTGCTGCTGGGCCACTCACACCCAATGGAGAGCCGCTTGCTACACCAACTACAATACCTCCTACAATACCAGCAATAATACCTGCAAATAAAGGTGCACCCGAGGCAAGGGCAATTCCCAAACATAAAGGGACGGCCACAAAAAACACGACAATACTTGCGGGTAAGTCGTGCTTCAATTCTTTGAACATATTTTTTAGCTCCATTGTTTTATTTTTAAGTTATTGGGCGTAAAGATAGGAATAGTTTTAATATTGATAGCAATACTATTACATATAATTGTAAAATTATTTTAACTATCTTTGCCACATTGATTTTATGCAAACCAAAAATAACCGTGAAGATACAGTTACAGATAAAAATGAATGAGGCATTGTTTCTCCGCAATCCTGAAGCCACGGAGTTAGGCAAAAAAATCATCAAACACAGTATTCAACTTATTTACAAAAGCGGTTTTGAGGTGTTTACCTTTAAAAAACTGGCAGAAGATATTGGTACAACTGAGGCAGGCGTTTACCGCTACTTTGAAAACAAACACAAGCTGTTGATTTACTTAACCTCATGGTATTGGGGTTGGGTTGAATTTCAGATTAATTTTCATACCAATAATCTTAAAGACCCTATTGTCAAATTAAAAAGGATAATAGAGTTATTGGCTTCTACCATTGAGGACGACGAGCAAACAAGTTACGTAAACGAAAGCTTATTGCATCAAATTGTAATTGCAGAAGGGTCAAAAGCATATTTGACCAAACAAGTAGGTGAAGACAATAAACAACAATTTTTTAAGCCCTATAAAGATTTATGTGCTGTCATCGGCAATATTATTTTGGATTGCAGTTCGGAATATAAATACCCCAAATCATTAGCGTCTACCATTATTGAAATGGCACATTTTCAAAATTTCTTTATGTATAACCTTCCATCTCTTACCGATTTTGGAAAAACCAAAGAGGAAGCAGAAATCATTGCGTTTTTGAATGATTTGGTTTTTTCCAGTATAAAGAGGAATTAATTATCTCTATTTTGGAAGTCAGGGCAAAAACAAATGTGCTGAAATGTGCGGTGTTTTTTTTCTTCTTTTGTCCACTATAAGCAGTGGAGCTGTCAGTGATTTTAGATATTGTGCAACTCTCAAAGTCTCAATGGAATTGGGGCTTAAAAGCAATTCTCAAACTTCGTCATTAAGAATTCTTTCTTATTGATAAATTTACTAAAGTTTATCAAAGTTCCAAAAGTTTGATTTATATTGACAAAATATCATTTAGAAATATTAATCAAAATTTATAGATTTGCTATCTCATTCAATCATTTTTACTCAACCCTCCCATGTTAAAAGTAAACCTAAGCCTTTTTGTGGCTTTTATAATTTTCACTGGCAACAGTTTAATCTTAAATCATTCTCCAAGCCAAAAAAATGAATTGGTTAAAATTGCAAATGATTCATTACTTATTGGATTTACTTGTCCCCCAGATTTATTAGCCAGTTATTTCGCAGGTCCGAGCATCGTTCCAAGCCCATCGTGTCTTGCTGTTGCGGCTTCAGGTGAAGTTTTCGTTGGGGTAGATATGATTGGCTCTCTTGGAAAAACTCCTGGAAAAGGTCGCATCGTCAAACTTATAGATGCTGACCATAATGGTAAAATGGACAACTACACCGTATTTGCCACATTAGATAACCCACGAGGTATTATCAGTCTTGGTGATAAGTTGTATGTGTTGCACACTACTTTCAGCAAAGAAACGGGCAAAGCCTCTGGGATGGATTTAGTAGTATTTGAAGACAAAAACAACGACGGTATTGCCGATGATGCATCAAAGCCTTTAGTACAAAACATTTGCTCCCCTAAATTCCTGCAAAGTAGAGGCACCGACCACTCAACTAACGGTATCCGCATGGGTATTGATGGATGGATTTACATTTCTGTGGGCGACTTTGGTTTTACGGATGCAGTGGATAGGTCTGGAAAAAAATTAACTATGTTAGGAGGAGGAATCGTAAGGGTTCGTCCTGACGGAACAGAATTGGAAATTTTCACCCATGGCACCCGTAATATCTACGATACAGCCATAGACCCATATATGAACATTTTCACCCGAGACAACACTAATGATGGTGGAGGATGGAACATTCGTTTCAGCAACCATATACAATCGGGAGAATATGGATACCCATCACTTTTCAAAAACTTTACTGAAGAAATTATCCCGGCATTGGTTGACTTGGGCGGAGGTTCGGGTACAGGCTCAATATTTATAGACGATGCCAGTTGGCCTGAAAAATACAACCATGTACCGATGATGGCAGACTGGGGAAGAAACCAGCTTTTTATTCACCGAGTACAACCTGACGGAGCCACTTTCACACAAACTGAAGAAGAGTTTATTAAACTGAGACAAATTACAGATGTTGATGTTGATGCTACGGGGCAAATGTATCTTTCTGCTTGGGATGGTGCTGGCTACTCTGGCAATCCAAATAAAGGTTTTGTGGTACGAGTCGTGCCAAAAGACTGGAAATATGTGGCTTTTCCTGATATAAAAAAATCTACTGTTGCTCAATTGTCAACTCTTCTTAAATCAAGTAGCGGTATGGCAAGATTGGCAGCTCAACAAGAACTACTTTCTCGAACCGCCAACGACGCTATTGAAGTAAGTTGGGCTATTGCCTCAAATAAGAGTCTGTCATTAGATGTGCGAGTTGCGGGGATTTTTACCTATGCACAAGCTGCAGGAGCCAGCGGTATATCGAATTTGGTGAAACTTGCCGCAGAAGAACCTGTCAGAGAATTTGCATTGAAAGCCTTGACTGACCGTAAAGCAAACATTAGCAAAGTACCTTTATATTTATTTCAAAAAGGACTTAAAGACCCATCCCTTCGTGTACAGGTGGCTTCTATCATTGGCTTAGGTCGCTTGGGAAGAGTTGAGGCGGCTAAAGCTTTATTGGAAGTGAAAGTGCCCGCCTCTTTCTTAGCTCCGGCCAAAGGAAAAGAAGGTCCCCATGCCACACCTAATTCAGCCATAGTTGTTCCGCACATTGCAGTTAGGTCGTTGGTGAGTTTAAATGCCTTAGATGCTTGTATTGCTGCCATAGGCACAAAAAATTCGACAATAGCTCTTTGGGCATTGCGTTATATGCACAGTCCTAAGTCTGTTAATGGCTTGATTGCGGCTTATAAAGTGGCTAAAGATTTGAAAAGTAAAAAAGAGATATTGGCAACCCTTTCACGTTTATACAAAAAAGAAGCTCCTTACGATAGCTCTTGGTGGTGGAGTACCCGTCCTGATACCCATGGACCATACTATAAAGATATTGTTTGGGAATCTTCTCCTGCTATCAAAACCCTTTTGATAAAAGAATGGAATAAAGCATCGGATAAGTCATTTTTCGTAGATTTGAATGACAAAAACCGCATGGGCATCATCGAATTTGGGAGTGGGGAAGTAATAGCAGCGAAAGAAGAAGTAAAAGTGGATTTGCAAAAAATACGCAATAAAAAAGGTCAGGTGGGCGAATCATCAATTGAAGATGTAATGTTGGCAATGGCAAAAATTCCTGGTAAGGCAGAGCTTGGAAAAACCTTGTTTACCAAACAAGGCTGTATCGCATGCCATAGTTTAAGTACTTCAGAGTCTATAAAAGGGCCATTTATGGGTCAGATCGGGTCTATCATGAATAGAGAACAGATAGCAGAATCTATACTTAAACCCAATGCCTCTATTTCTCAGGGTTTTGCTTCTGTTATGATAGAAGCCAAAGGCGACATGAACTATATGGGCTTCGTAACTGAAGAAACTTCGAGCCAATTGACCTTAAGAGACATTGGCGGCAATGTTAGTAAAATAAAGAAATCAGATATTATTTCAAGGAAAGAATTGGAAACTTCGATGATGCCTGCTGGACTGGCAAACGCACTATCTTATGAGGAGTTAGCCTCCTTAATCACTTTTCTTTATAATCAGAAAAAATAACTCTAATAGCCAGATGAAATGTATTTTGTCTGGCTGTTTTTATTTTACTCAAGTAATATTTTTTGCATTATACTTCCTGCGGAAGTATTAAACTGTTGAAATAAAGGTAATTAGCTTGCATCTTTGTGAGATGGAAGCACAAAAATATGATAAATTAAAGCATCTTTCTCACTCACTTTTTAAAAGATGTACAGGCGTAAACAAATTTATTTTTAAATTAAAGGTTTTAGTGGTTGAAAAATACGATATATTTCGTAGTTAAAAAAACGGCTTACCATAACTTTTTCCCGAGTGGAGCTTTGACATATAAAGCAACCGACAATCACTCTTTTAATTTAGCGACCTATTCGCAAATGCCGTTTTAAAAACGGCATTTGCAATGACTGAATGGATATTCAGCCGAACTGGTTTTTTTTGAGAATAAAGCATCAAAATATGGAATTTATTTGATTAATTATATTTGTGCTTTTTTCTCTTCTTCTCGAAAACCTTACTATTTCATTGTTTTTAAGCAAAAGTTGTTTTGAGGTGCTACTTCTTACATAAGCCCAATTAACGACTTGAGATTTGTTGGGTCGAACAAATTCGCCATGCAATTGTAGTATTTTTTGTACTTTTCCGATAGTTGTGGCTACCATAAATCTTTGACCATCAGCAAGATAAATGGTTGTGTAATTGATGTCAGCTACCAACATTATTATTTGCTCGGGATGAACAATACGACCGCCTATATGAACACTATCTTTTTTAATATCTGCAAAGTTTTTCATTGGCTTAAGGTTTAAAGTAAAGTAATCTGTTATTACAGCCATATTCTTAATTTATTTAAATGTTTATCAATTTGGACAAGATATTAAAGTAAAAACAAGTTGACCTGTATTACTCACGGTTAATTTCCAACATTGATTATTCGGTGATTTCAGTATAACACCCGAACTAATATTTTGTAAAAATATATCATCATCTTGAATTTGTAAACGAGCAACAGGGCTTGTATTTGGAGCGAAATTGCCAATTCCAATATTCTCGGTTTGGCTAAATGTTCAACATTTAGTCAGTGTGTCAAGCGTTCTTTGAACGCACTTGTTGGAAATGCCTTTGTAACAACGGCTGACACACCTAATGAATGAATATTCAGCCGAATGGAGAAACTGTTTTCAACAATCCCTGTGTTTTCATCTCTGATATTTTGCCAATCATCATAAGACATATACCTTGTATCAATTATCATAATTTTAAATTTGTTTGAAATATTTTTTAACCGCCTAAATAGGCTAAATAATGCCTAAAATAGATTACCAACTGCCAAGAGCAAAACGTTTCCAAATATTATTTTGAACACAGATATAGAAGTATTCATCATCAAAAGCCAATTGTCCTTGTATTCCTGTTGAGGTTGAAGATGCAGGAACTCCATTGTTTTTTTGTAATAAAAGTTTACCATTAACTTTGAGTAAGCCATTATCAAATTCACCATAAATCAAAGGTGTATTTGTTTCAGAATTGGCAATAATTAGTTTCTTTGAAGTATTTTGAAAATATAAATTATTACCTGAATTAGCCCCAAGAAATATATTTCCATTTCCAGAAGTCATTTCCCCTGCTTTATAACCTAACGCAGTATTATTGTTTCCATCACGGTTACTTTTAAGTGCATTTTCTCCAATAAAAGTATTGTTTGAACCTGTAATAGTCGAGTTAGCTTGAATTAAATCTGGTGTAATCAAAATAGATTTTGCGTTATTATGAATCACCACTTTTGTATTACTATTCTCACCTTCTGTATATAGTTGTTGAATTTCATTGGTTGTTAATGCTCTATTCCAAATTCCAATATCATCAATTTTTCCATCAGTGTAATGCCAGAAACCATTTGCTTGGTTTGATTCACCTATTGAAATACCTGAATTACCAGCAACATTCATCGGTTGTGAATATAATTGGGTAGCCGAAAGACTTCCATTGATGTAAAGTTTAACTTGAACTCCATCATAAGTCATAACTATATGATGCCACGTGTTTAGTTGGAGAGTGGTATTTGATGTGGCTATTCCAAATGGAGTACCTATAATTTCACCATTTACAGAAGTCTGACTGAAACGTAATTGCCAAGCACCTCCACTCGGAGTTGAATATGTGTGTTGATACCTATTTATTATTATTGAACTTGGACCTCCTGGATTTGAACTCCAGTAATAGCTTCTTGGATATAGCCAAACCGATACAGTTATATTTGTAACATCCAATTTTGTGTTATAAGGGATGTAGATTTCATCGTTTTGCTGTTGCCATTGAGCATTTGCAAAGTCAAAATCATAAGCGGTGTTTACATTACTTCTTCTATCGGTTGTTAAAGTTGCTCTTGTTACTATTCCATTTAGATTATTCCCACTCACATCATTTGCATTTCCATTAAAAGGATAATAGGCAACTAAGCCTTGTGTTATTATGGTTTGAGCGATAGTAGCAGAAAAGGATGTTATCAGTATTCCAAATAGTGAAACAAATTGTTGAATTTTGTTCATAGCAGTTTTTATGTTTATTTTCTCTCACAAAGCTATCTTTCCACCAAGCCCAATCAAAAAAAATTTGTGTGATAACGCTTACTCACGTATTTTCACGTAAATTTTGCTGAGTCTCCAACCTTTTTCTCACTATGCGAGCTAATCTAATCATCTGTTTTTGTTTATTTATGGCTTGCAATAGCTTCGCTGCTACTATTCAATGGCTTGATGTTACCCACAAGAGAGTTTATCGAATAGATATAAAAAGCCAAATGCTTGAAATAGAAACTACACCTGAGCAATGGCAAATGATAGGAAAAGTAAGTTTGGCGGGTGTTGACGATTTTGATATTCCTCCTTATCTGCGTTTTCAAAGTTTGCCCACTAATCAACCAAATCAAAGTTATCTTTTGGCAGATTGCACCAATCAAGTATATATATTTGATTTTGAAAAAATGCAACTCCAACGCATCGACAAAACATATTATAGAGGTTATAATTGTCTTAGTACGAGATTTGTGCGTGATCATATTATCTATTGTTTTGGTGGGTATGGTATGTTTCGTACCAACAATTTAATGACTTATTTTCAGGAAGAAACCAAAGAGTGGATAGCTCTAAATCCTGCCAACGATGCTCCAAAATCTATTCATTTGGGCATAGAAGGCTATTCTAAAGAGAAAGATGTATTTTTTTCTGGCTTAAATTATTTTTATAGCGATTCTGAAAATAGAAGCAAATCAACTATTGATTTTGGCTTTTATGAATACAGTTTTACTACCAAACTTTGGAGAAAACTGGGTATTATTGACCAAGAATCTTTCAAATATATTGTTACAGATGGTATCAATAAAAATATTTATTGGAATGATAAATACTTTGTACTTCACTATTTTCAAGCCCCTTATAGCAGAGTTTTGATTATTGACCCTTTGAAAAATGAGGTTTATTTGTGGGATGATAAAGAAAAGGTTCTTGGTACAACTAATGCCAGTTATGAAACTGAATTTGCTAAAGAATATGTCATAGGAGACTCGTTATATAATGTACAAGTGCTACGAAGTCAGAAGGACAAATTTGCTCAAAATAAATATTCTATTGAGCAAATGAAACTAAGTGCAGTCTTTTTAGGAAAATTGTATGTTTCAGAAAATCAGAATAAATATATTTATGTATTAGTTTTTGTAGGTTTAGTAGGGATTGTGAGTTATTGGTTTTTCCAAAAAAAGAAGAAATCGAATAATGAAAACAATAATTTTATTGAACTAAATGACATTGAAAAAAGAGTATTTGATGTTTTGGTTTCCAACACGCAAGAAGGAGGGTTAAGTGCCGAACAACTCAACGAAGTACTTGAAATTGGTAATAAATCAATTGAAAATCAAAGAAAACTAAGAAGTGATTTTCTAAAAGGATTTGAATATAAACTTAATCAAATCTATCAAACTTCCACACCAATTGAGCGAATTCCATCAAAAACAGATAAAAGGATGCTTGGATATGTGTTAAATACAGTAATTTTGGAAAAAGCAAAACCTTCGTGATATGCTCCGTTCGGCGAAAGCATACGAATCACCCACAAAAAAAACAAGGTCAAGCAAAATGCCTGACCTTGTTTATAATTTATATGATGAAAAAAACTCATCATTCTTAATTCTCTAAATACTAAACGTACTCTCTGCGTTGCTTGGCTGCATCTTGAGCTTTTTTCTTTTCAGCTGCTGCTTCAAGTTCTGCCTTGCTACCAACAATGATGTTTTGATATTTACGATTACCCGTTCCAGCAGGAATCAAGTGTCCAACGATTACGTTCTCTTTCAAACCTTCGAGTGTATCACGCTTTCCTCTTACGGCAGCTTCTGATAACACTTTTGTAGTTTCTTGGAACGATGCCGCCGACATAAATGATTCTGTACCTAACGAAGCAGAAGTGATACCTTGCAATGTTGGACGAGCCACGGCTGGCATCGAATCACGCACGACTAATTGTGCTAAGTCAGCACGCTTCAATCGGCTATTTTCGTCACGCATTTCACGACCTGTAATAATCTGACCAGGCTTGTATTTATCAGAAGCACCAGCTTCTAATACTACCTTTTTGTCCAAAATTTTGTCGTTTCCTGCACGTACCAACCACTTGTCAATCATTTGGTTATCCAAGAAGAGGGTATCACCTGAGTCAATTACCTCTACTTTTTGCATCATCTGACGAACAATTACTTCAATGTGTTTGTCAGAGATTTTTACTCCTTGCTGACGATATACCGCTTGTACTTCGTTTACCAAATATTCTTGCACTGCAGTTGGCCCTTTAATACGCAAAATATCGGCTGGCGTAATAGCACCATCTGAAAGTGGGTCGCCTGCCAATACGAAATCACCATCTTGTACTAAGAATAATTTCGACAAAGCAACCATGTATTTCATTTTGATACCATCTTTTGCTTCCACAAAAATCTCACGATTACCACGTTTGATCGCACCATATTGTACGATACCATCAATCTCCGATACAACCGCAGGATTTGAAGGGTTACGAGCTTCAAACAATTCGGTGATACGAGGCAAACCACCTGTAATGTCACGGTTCATGTTGATAGCACGTGGAATTTTTGCCAAAATTTGACCTGCTTTTATAACTTTACCATCTTCAACTGTCAAACGAGCCAATACAGGTAAGTTATATGCTTTTTCTTCCTCTCCATTGCCCGAACGAACAATGATTGAAGGGTTTTTAGCACGGTCTTTCGATTCGATAATAACTTTATCACGGAAACCAGTTTGCTCATCGGCTTCTTCTTTATAAGTTATATTTTCCTCAATCGCATCATATTCAATTACTCCATCAATATCCGAAAGGATAACGGCATTAAATTGATCCCAATGGCACATTACATCACCTTTGATTACTTTTTGCCCTTCTTTTACTTCCAAAGTTGCACCATAAGGTACGTTATTGACAATGAGTACGTTATTTGTACCTGTTTCAATGATACGAATTTCGCCACGACGACCCAATACAGTTGTAATTACATTACCATCACGGTCGGCTGACTGTACGGTACGTACTTCTTCTAATTGGATTGTTCCTGCAAATTTCGCTTTCACGTTTGCTTCAGAAGCAACGTTTTGGGCAGTACCACCCGTGTGGAATGTACGTAGGGTAAGCTGCGTACCTGGCTCACCGATTGATTGCGAGGCAATAACACCTACTGCTTCTCCACCATCAGCCATTCTACCTGTTGCCAAGTTACGTCCGTAACATTTTGCACAAACACCCGTTTGGGTTTCGCAAGTCAATGCTGAGCGAATTTCAACAGTTTCGATAGAAGTGTCGTCGATTTCAGCGGCAATTTCTTCCGTGATTTCTTCGCCTGCTTTTACGATAAGTTTCTTTGTCAGAGGGTCTATTAAATCATAAACCGATGTACGGCCCAAGATACGCTCAGAAAGTGGCTCAACGATATCTTCGTTGTCTTTCAAAGCTGAAACTTGAATTCCACGTAAAGTTCCGCAATCTACTTCGTTCACAACCACATCTTGAGCAACATCATGCAAACGACGAGTTAAGTAACCCGCATCGGCTGTTTTCAAGGCTGTATCGGCCAAACCTTTACGAGCACCGTGAGTTGAAATAAAGTATTCGAGTACGTCCAAACCTTCTTTAAAGTTAGACAAAATTGGGTTTTCAATAATTTCTCCAACCGAACCTTGAATGTTCTTTTGTGGTTTCGCCATCAATCCTCTCATTCCACCCAACTGACGCACTTGTTCTTGCGAACCACGAGCTCCAGAGTGCATCATCATATAGATTGGGTTGAAACCAGCTTGGTCTTCTTCCAATTGTTTCAAAAGAATTCCTCTCATGTTACTATTTACACGACCCCAAATATCAATAATTTGGTTATAACGCTCACGCTCAGTAATGATACCAAACATGTAGTTATTTTGTACTTCTTCTACTTCCTTCTTGGCATCGTTTACCAATTTTACTTTTTCAGGAGGGATAATAATATTATCTAAACCGATAGATAAACCACCTCTAAAGGCTGTTTGGTAACCTAATTCTTTAATATCATCCAAGAATTTGGCAGTACGAGCATAACCTGATTCTTTAAAAACAAGTCCGATTAGTTGTTGAAGCCTTTTCTTGGTCAATAATTCGTCCAAGTAACCAACTTCTTCTGGCACGCATTGATTAAATAAGATACGCCCAGCAACTGTATCAATTACTTTATAAACTAACTGACCGTTTTCATCTTTTACTTTCACACGGCATTTGATATGGGCGTGTTTTGAAACAGCTCCCTCATTCATGGCAATAATTACTTCTTCTGCCGAATAGAACGTAATACCTTCGCCTGGCTCTTTGTTAGTTGGCGTAGATTTACGCCCTTTTGTAACAAAATAAAGACCTAAAACCATGTCCTGAGAAGGCACAGTGATTGGAGCTCCATTAGCTGGGTTCAAGATATTGTGTGAAGCCAACATCAAAACCGAAGCTTCCATGATTGCTTCCTGACCAAGTGGTACGTGAACCGCCATCTGGTCACCGTCAAAGTCAGCGTTGAAGGCTGTACAAACGAGTGGGTGCAATTGGATAGCTTTTCCTTCCACTAATTTTGGTTGGAAAGCCTGAATACCAAGTCTATGGAGCGTAGGAGCACGATTTAGAAGAACTGGATGCCCTTTCAACACGTTTTCCAAAATATCCCAAACTACGGCATCTTTTCTATCAACGATTTTCTTAGCAGATTTTACTGTTTTAACGATTCCACGCTCAATTAACTTTCTGATAATGAACGGTTTGAAAAGTTCGGCAGCCATATCTTTTGGCAATCCACACTCATGTAATTTCAATTCTGGTCCAACAACGATTACCGAACGACCAGAATAATCAACACGCTTACCCAATAAGTTTTGACGGAAACGACCTTGCTTTCCTTTCAACATATCTGAAAGTGATTTCAAGGCACGGTTACCTTCCGAACGAACGGCGTTTACTTTACGTGAGTTATCAAAAAGTGAATCAACTGCTTCTTGCAACATACGCTTTTCGTTACGTAAGATTACTTCTGGAGCTTTGATTTCTAACAAACGCTTTAAACGATTGTTACGAATAATCACACGACGATATAAGTCATTTAAGTCAGAAGTTGCAAAACGACCGCCATCTAAAGGCACAAGCGGACGTAATTCTGGTGGAATAACTGGCACCATACGAATAATCATCCACTCTGGTCGGTTCTCAATACGAGTGTTTGCATCACGCAAAGCCTCAACGATTTTCAAACGTTTTAAGGCATCAGCCTTACGTTGTTGTGAAGTATCGGTAGCAGCAGAGTGACGTAAATCGTACGATAACTGGTCTAAATCTAAACGTGAGAGCATCATTTCCAATGCCTCTGCACCCATTTTAGCGATAAATTTATTTGGGTCTTTGTCGTCGAGCATTTGGTTATCACGTGGCAACTTGTCCATGATATCCAGATATTCTTCTTCGGTCAAGAAATCGTTTTGTGAAACGCCGTCTTCACCTTTCAAACCTGGTTGAATTACTACGTACCGTTCGTAATAGATAATTTGGTCGAGTTTCTTCGATGACATTCCTACTAAGTAACCAATTTTGTTTGGTAAACTACGGAAGTACCAAATATGAGCCACTGGAACAACCAATTCGATGTGTCCCATGCGTTCACGACGAACCTTTTTCTCAGTAACTTCTACGCCACAACGGTCGCAGATAATGCCTTTGTAACGAATACGTTTGTATTTACCACAGTGACATTCCCAATCTTTTACTGGCCCGAAAATACGCTCGCAAAACAAACCGCCCATTTCGGGTTTGTATGTACGATAGTTGATAGTTTCGGGTTGTGTAACTTCGCCATAAGAGCTTTCCAATATTGACTCTGGTGAAGCCAAACTGATGGTAATACTCTGGAAGTCACTATTTAGTTTTTTATTTTTCTTTAAAGACATTTTCAAGTATGATTGATGTGAAAATGATATGCTCATTTTAAGGTGTGTGATTCCTTAGAAAAACACACCTTTGTATTTTTTTACTGCAAAGTAATCTCCAATGCCAATCCACGTAATTCGTGAACCAATACATTGAATGATTCTGGGATATTTGGTTTTGGCAAATTCTCCCCTTTTACGATGGCTTCGTAGGCTTTTGCACGACCTATTACATCATCCGATTTTACAGTTAATATTTCTTGCAAGATATGTGCTGCACCGAATGCTTCCAATGCCCAAACCTCCATCTCTCCGAAACGCTGGCCCCCAAACTGAGCTTTTCCACCCAATGGTTGTTGCGTAATGAGTGAGTATGGCCCGATTGAACGAGCGTGCATTTTATCATCAACCAAGTGACCAAGTTTCATCATATACATGATACCTACGGTTACTTTTTGGTCGAAAGGCTCGCCAGTTAAACCATTGTATAGTTGCGAACGACCGTAAGGCGGCAAACCTGCTTCTTCCAATTCGGCTGTTACTTCTGCTTCAGTAGCACCGTCGAAGATTGGAGTGGCATATTTACGCCCTAATTTTCTACCCGCAAGACCTAATACAACTTCATAAAGCTGACCGATATTCATACGTGAAGGTACACCAAGTGGGTTCAACACGATGTCCATTGGCTGACCTTCTGCCGTAAATGGCATGTCTTCATCACGAACAATACGTGCAACAACTCCTTTGTTTCCGTGACGACCCGCCATCTTATCACCTACTTTCAACTTACGTTTTTTGGCGATATAAACTTTGGCTAATTTCACGATACCTGCTGGCAACTCATCACCCACTTCCAATACAAAACGCTCACGTTTGAAGCGACCAATTACTTCGCCACGACGAGCCAAGTAGTTTTTGCAAAGTGCTACAATCAATTTATTGAATGCAGTGTCTTCTGTCCAACCGTCAAGAATTATATCTCCCAAAAGGTTTACTTCTTCTGGTACATTATATTGGCTTTCATCAACATAATTATTCTTATCGGGAAATAAATTATTGGCAATATTTGAACGATTGAATTTAACACCTTTCGAGATTAACTCATCTCCAAATTTATGCTTTACTCCAACGGTTGTTTTTCCGTCAAGGAGTTCAGTCATTTTATCAATCATCAACTCACGAAGTTCCAAAAGACCTCTTCCGTGTTTTTTCATTAACACTTTTAGTTCTTCTTTGTGCTTAGAGCGTTCTTCTTTGGTTGGGCGAGAGAAAAGTTTTGTGTCGATAATTACACCGTCCATTGATGGTGGTGCTTTTTTCGAAGCATCTTTCACGTCACCAGCTTTGTCTCCAAAGATAGCACGTAATAATTTTTCTTCTGGAGTTGGGTCTGATTCTCCTTTTGGAGTAATCTTACCAATCAAAATATCTCCTTCTTTTACACGTGTACCTGTGCGAACAATGCCATTTTCGTCAAGGTTCTTCACTGTTTCTTCCGAAACGTTTGGAATCTCAGCCGTTAGTTCTTCTTCGCCACGTTTAGTATCACGTACTTCGAGTTCGTATTCTTCGATGTGAATAGAAGTGAAAATATCTTCACGCACAACTCTTTCCGAAATTACAATCGCATCCTCAAAGTTATATCCTTGCCAAGGCATGAAGGCAACCAAAAGATTACGTCCAAGAGCTAATTCACCGCCTTGTGTGGCATATCCTTCTACTAATATTTGACCTTTTTTGACTGAATCTCCTTTCAATACTATCGGACGAATGTTGATACAAGTATCTTGGTTCGTACGACGGTGTTTGATTAGTTCATAAGAAGTAAGATTAGAGTCAAAACTTACTAAAGATTGCTCTTTTGTCCAGTCATAACGAACCTTGATAACGTTAGCATCTACATATTCAATTACACCATCTGATGCTGCAACCACCAAAGTACGTGAATCACGAGCTAAACGACCTTCCAAACCTGTACCTACGATTGGAGCTTCTGGACGCAACAAAGGCACAGCCTGACGTTGCATGTTTGAACCCATCAAGGCACGGTTGGCATCATCATGTTCAATAAAAGGAATCATAGATGCTGCCACGGAAACGATTTGGTTTGAGGCAACGTCCATGAAGTCGATTGATTCTGGAGCTTTCATCGGGAAATCACCTTCGTAACGACATTTCAGTGCATCAACCAAGAAATTCCCTTCCTCATCTACGTGTGCTGTTGCCATAGCGATGTTTTTACCATCCTCTTCTTCAGCAGTTAAGTAAACCAACTCTTTTGTCAATTTACCATTTTCAATTTTTACGTATGGCGTTTCGATAAAGCCCATACCATTGATTTTGGCAAATGTACAAAGTGACGAAATCAAACCGATATTTGGTCCCTCAGGAGTTTCGATTGTACACAAACGACCGTAGTGCGTATAGTGTACGTCACGAACCTCGAAACCTGCACGCTCACGACTCAATCCCCCTGGTCCAAGAGCTGACAAACGACGCTTGTGCGTAATTTCTGCCAATGGATTGGTTTGGTCCATAAACTGTGATAATTGGTTTGTACCAAAGAATGAATTGATTACCGACGATAGTGTACGGGCATTAATCAAATCTACAGGCTTGAAATCTTCGTTATCACGAACGTTCATACGCTCTTTGATTGTACGAGCCATACGAGCCAAACCTACACCAAATTGTGAGTAAAGTTGCTCTCCTACTGTACGCACACGACGATTTGATAAGTGGTCAATATCATCAACAACTGCTTTTGAGTTGATAAGCTGAATAAGGAACTTAACGATTTCGACAATATCTTGGGTTGTCAAAACACCAGTTTCAAGTGGTGTAGTCAAACTTAATTTTGTGTTTACACGGTAGCGACCTACCTCTCCTAAATCATAACGTTTTTCGGAGAAGAACAATCCTTGAATAATCTCACGGGCTGTTGCTTCGTCGGGTGCTTCGGTGTTACGCAACTGACGATAGATTTGCTCAACCGCTTCTTTTTCAGAGTTTGAGCTATCACGTTGTAACGTATTATATATAATGTTGAATTCTGAAACGTTAGCATCTTCTTTATGAAGAATGATTGATTTCTGCTCTGTATTTAGAATAGTATCAATATCATTTTCTGAAATGACCGAATCACGCTCCAATATAACTTCGTTACGGTCGATAGAAACTACCTCACCCGTATCTTCATCTACGAAGTCTTCTGTCCAAGTACGAAGTACACGAGCAGCCAAACGACGACCGATTGCTTTTTTCAAAGCTTCTTTTGTTCCTGGAATTTCTTCCGAAAGGCCAAAAAGGTTTAAGATGTCTTTGTCAGACCCAAAACCTATCGCACGAAGCAATGTTGTTACAGGGAATTTTTTCTTACGGTCGATGTAGGCATACATGACATTGTTTACGTCAGTCGAGAATTCAATCCACGAACCTTTCATCGGGATTACACGAGCTGAGTACAATTTTGTACCATTTGTATGCTTGCTCATAGAGAAGAACACGCCTGGCGAGCGGTGCAATTGCGACACGATTACACGCTCTGCTCCGTTTATTACAAAAGAGCCACGTCCGTTCATGTACGGAATGTTACCTAAAAATACTTCTTGCTCGATTGTCTCGAAATCTTCGTTGTCGGTGTCGTTACAAATCAAACGCAATTTTGCTTTTAAAGGCACAGCGTAAGTTAAACCACGGTCAATACACTCATCTACTGAGTATTTTGGTGGGTCAATTGTGTAATCAACAAACTCTAATACGTAGTTTTCGCGTGAATCGGCGATGGGGAAGTTTTCGGCAAATACATTGTAAAGCCCTTCCATTTTACGGCTTTCGGCAGGAGTCTCAATTTGGAAAAAATCCTGAAATGAGGTTACCTGAATATCCAAAAAGTCTGGATAATCAACGACTGCTTTAATCGTTGCGAAACTTTTTCTACCGGTTTCTGTCAGATTCAAGGTTTGAAAAGTTTTAAGTGAAAAATTGTTTACGATGCTGAATGCTCGTTTTTCGATGTTTGGGTATAAAACTCGAAATCGTTAAGACCCGAACCTCAAACATCTAATCTCGAATATCTAACTATATTATCGTAGTGAAGCGAATCATCGTCCCTGTTCAACTGCCCTACGGAAACAGAAGTGTATCGGACAAAAATCCTATTAATGAAATGCGTATTTTTAAGGGGTATTGATAAATGAGGTGCGAAATTACACAATAAAAACGATAAAAACAATAGTTTATTATAGTTTTTTGTATATCAAGAATATTAAAGGTATTGAATAGTTAAATTTTCTTTAGGGGCGAATATGTTATTTGAAAATTGGAGTCAATTAAAGTTAAACAGAAATACCTCATTTGAATAAACAAATGAGGTATTTCTTATGAAAATCGGATACCGAACATGTGGCATCTCACTAAAAGCAAAACTTATTTTACTTCTACTTCAGCACCAGCTTCTTCCAAAGACTTACGTAAGCCTTCAGCTTCGTCTTTAGCTACACCTTCTTTAATAGCTTTTGGAGCAGTATCAACTAAATCTTTAGCTTCTTTCAAGCCAAGACCTGTCAAATCTTTCACCAATTTAACTACTTGTAATTTGTTCGGGCCAGCAGCCTTCAAGATTACGTCGAAAGCAGTTTTCTCAACTGGAGCTTCAGCAGCCTCACCAGCAGGACCAGCAACTACAACTGCAGCAGCAGCAGCAGGCTCGATACCATACTCATCTTTCAATATTGTTGCTAATTCGTTTACTTCTTTTACAGTTAAGTTTACTAACTGTTCAGCGAATGCTTTTAAATCTGCCATTTTTATAGATTTTAAAGTGTTTTTTTACAAAAATAAATGATAAAAATTTTAATTATTAACCGAAAACTGCCAATTGATGACTGTTAACTGATAATTGTTTAGGCTGCTTCTCTCTCTGAAAGAGTTTGAAGAATTCCAGCCAATTTTTTGCCACCGCTTTGTAGCCCAGAAATAACATTCTTGGCAGGTGACTGCAACAAACCAATGATTTCGCCAACCAATTCTTGCTTAGATTTCAACGTGAGCAACGTATCCAATTGGTCGTGTCCGATGAAAATGCTTGAATCAATTGATGCACCTTTTAGTTTGATGCTATTTTTGTTTGCTTTAAGGAAATCCTTAATAAGTTTGGCAGCTACTTTGCCATTCTCTGTATGAAACATCACACCTGAAAAACCTTTCAATACTGTGTCATCAAATGATGTATAATCAGTATCTTGTCTTTCGAGTGCTTTCTGAATCAAAGTGTTTTTAATTACACGATACTCAATACCACGTTCGAAACATAAGCGACGTAAATCGTTGGTCTTAGCAACGTTTAAGCCACTTGCATCAGTGATATAGAAGTAAGGCGTAACTGCAAACTTACCAGCAAGTTCCTCAATTATTACTCCTTTTTCTTCTTTTGTCATGATTACAATCCATTAATGGTGGTTTTGTCGATTTGAATACCAGGACCCATTGTGCTTGCAAGTGAAATAGTTTTCACGTACGTGCCTTTTGCCGACGATGGTTTCAACTTCAACAAAGTTTGAATCAATTCGATGGCATTTTCTGCCAACTTCTCTGGTGAGAACGAGATTTTACCAATGGAAGCATGAATGATACCAGTTTTATCAACTTTAAAGTCGATTTTACCTGCTTTCACTTCTTTCACTGCCGTTGCTACATCTAATGTAACCGTACCAGATTTAGGGTTTGGCATCAATCCACGAGGTCCGAGAATTTTACCTAATCTACCTAATTTCGCCATTACGGTTGGCATCGTGATGATAACGTCAATGTCTGTCCAGCCTTGTTCGATTTGTTTGATATAATCATCCAAACCTACGTGGTCGGCACCCGCTGCTTTCGCATCTGCTTCTTTATCTGGCGTACAAAGCACCAAAACACGTACAGTTTTACCTGTTCCATGTGGTAATGCCACAACACCACGAACCATTTGGTCAGCTTTACGAGGGTCAACCCCAAGACGAACGTGAACGTCCACCGATGAATCGAACTTTGTATAAGCAACATCTTTCAAAACAGTAGCCGCTTGTTCAAGCGAATATTCTTTTGTGGCGTCAAACTTAGCGTTCGCTTCTTTTCTCTTTTTTGTTAATTTTGCCATTGGCTTGATTTGGTTTTAGCGTCAGAATATAATTGTAAAATGACTGAACTTTGAATAATTGATTATTTCTAATCTTTCTGCAAAGCTCCTTCGATTCCACAAAACTTCTAACTCCCAGTGAATAAATAGGTGATTGATAATAGTAAACTTGCTTTATTGGCTCATTTACTTATTCATCATTCACAATTAAAACGGTGCGTTGCCTGTGATGGTGATACCCATGTTTTGGGCAGTACCGGCAATCATCTTCATTGCTGAGTCAACAGTAAAGCAATTTAAGTCGGGCATTTTGGTTTCAGCGATAGTTTTCACTTGATCCCAAGTAACCGTTCCAACTTTCTTACGATTTGGTTCGGTAGAGCCTGTCTTTACTTTGGCTGCTTCCAACAACATGATAGCAGCGGGAGGAGTTTTGAGTTGAAATTCAAACGATTTGTCAGTGAAATAAGTAATTACCACTGGCACTACCATACCCACTTTGTCTTGGGTACGAGCGTTGAACTGCTTACAAAATTCCATGATGTTCAAGCCTTTTGAACCTAACGCCGGACCGATTGGTGGCGATGGGTTTGCTTGACCGCCTTTTACCTGAAGTTTCACATAACCTGCGATGTCTTTCGCCATTGTCTTTCAGATTTTTAAAGGAATGTAAAATTAGATTTGATTTTCAAATAAAAACGAGGGTAACAACCTTGCCTAATTATTAATCATTTCCGTTGATTTAGTTCAGAAACTCTGCCATTAGCCAGGGGAAGCGACGGCACGAATGCCGTCAAGGCTAAAGCAAAATTTCTGCCGCAGCGATTGATGTTTGCACACCTATCGAAAATCGGACTGCAAAATTAGCGTTTTTGTTTTGTAAATGCAACTATTGTGTAGGAAATGTTTTACTTCGCTGTCTGAGCGTAGTTGAAGACACCGAAACATCGAAAGCAACCAATAATACTCAAATTAAAAACCACAATTATAAATTATTTTCTCATATTTGGCGATGTTTTTATAAAATTCGTGAAAAAATCACAAAAACAAATAAAATGCTAATCGAATTTAGTGTAAGTAATTTTCGTTCAATTAAAGATTTGCAGACGCTGAGCTTTTTGGCTACTGCAATGAACGAACATGAAAAGACAAATGTCTTTGATGCAACGGATAAAATTCGTTTGCTGAAATCAACCTGTATTTATGGGGCAAATGGTAGCGGAAAAAGTAATTTGGTGAAGGCAATGTGGGCAATGATAAGTTTTATTAAAGCTACGTTTGAAGATAGAAGGAGGTTTGATGAGCATATTCAACCTTTCAAATTGAACACTTCTACACGAAAAGAAGGTTCTTTTTTTCAAATTGTGTTCATACTTGAAGGAAGAACTTATCGCTACGGATTTGTTTACCTGAAAGGAAAAATCATGTCAGAATGGCTTTTCGGAACTGCTAATAAGAATGAAGTTGAGTATTTTACGAGAGAAAACAAGAATATATATATTAATAAAGAAAGATTTAAAGAGGGAATTGGCTTAGAATCTAAAACAAGAGAAGATAACCTTTTTTTGAATGTTGTTTATGAGTTTAATGGAAAAATTGCTGAAACTATTTGTATTTATTTTACTAAAATATTAATAGTACAAGGTTTTGATATGGCAACTAAAAAAATACTAAGAGATGCTTCTTATCAAGTTATTCAAGACAAAAAAGATAAGTATCGTTTATTAGAAATTCTAAAAATAGCCGATGCCGAAATTTTTGATATAAATTTAGAGTATAATTACGAAAAAGAAGTGAATCAAATTATTTCTCAAAGAAAACTATTTAACGAAAATGAGCAAGAAGAAGGCTTAGTGAATTTTGACTTTGATGACGAAGCATCAGATGGTACAAAGAAGATGTTTTATTATAGTGGGACATTCGTAAATTTAATGAAATCTGGCGGTACAATCATCATCGACCAATTTGATGAAAGATTTCATACTTCGCTGACAAAAGCAATTGTAAAGTTGTTTAATTCCGAAAAAAACAAATCTGCTCAATTATGTTTCGTTACGCATGACACCAATCTTTTAGACAATGATTTACTTCGCCGTGACCAAATTTATTTTGCCGAAAAGAATCAAAGAGGTGAAACAGCTATTTATTCGCTTAATGAAATCAAAGGCGTGAGAAATGATTCTTCGCTTGAAAAAGATTATATCAAAGGCAAATATGGGGCAATTCCTTTTATCAAAAATCTAAATAACATTTTTGAATAATGGAAAAACAGTCAAATACTTTCAAGCCAAGCGATAGAACCAAAGCATGGAATAAAAGACTAATTGCCGCTCGACCAGCAAGAAATATTGCTATCCGAAATACTTTCCTCATTTATTGTGAAGGTGCAAATACTGAACCCGAATATTTTAATTCATTTCCAATTATGCCCCAGGCAAACGCAATTGGCTTGTCGAGGTCGGGCGTTTCTTTGGTCGAAAAAGCAATAGAATTGATGGGAAAACAAAAAGAAATTGACCCAGACCAACAAGTTTGGGTAGTTTTCGACAGAGATGTGAGGTATTCTGACGGCAAAAAAGGCGATGCTGATTATAATAAAGCAATAAAACTTGCCAACGAAAAAGGCATAAAATGTGCCTATTCAAATGATTGTTTTGAGTTATGGTTTATTCTTCATCGAGAGTATCAACAATCGGCACTCTACCGAAAACAATATTATGAAAAACTCTCAAAATGGCTGACTATCAACTATGAAAAAGATGGTAAAGGGAAAGATTTTGCAAAAAGTTTATATTCAAGATTTGAAAATCAGCTTGAAACTGCCCTCAAAAATGCCGAAAAACTGCATAATTCTCATAACGATAAAGAGTTTCACCAACAGAATCCTTGCACAACTGTTTATAAACTTGTGCAAGAATTGAGAAAGAATTTACGAAGGTAAACATCAATAGACTTCCTGCGAAAGTGTTTTATGATTGAAAAATAGTAGATTTTCAAGCGAAAATTGAGGGAATTTTGAAAGCATAGCACCGCTACGGTTGAAA
>NZ_JAYWCU010000121.1:0-22489 GCF_043780375.1 Emticicia sp.
GTTGGTGAAGCTATTTCATCATTTGGCAATGGTGCTTGTTTCATCGAAAAATATATCACAAAACCCAAACACATCGAAATTCAAATCGTTGGTGATAAACATGGGAATGTTGTTCATTTTTTTGAGCGAGAATGTTCAATCCAGCGACGACATCAAAAGGTTATCGAAGAAGCACCTTCGGCAGTGCTAACTCACGAAATTCGTGAGGCAATGGGGCAATGTGCGGTCATGGTTGCAAAAGCTTGTAATTATTATGGAGCAGGTACAGTTGAATTTATAGTAGATGAGAATTTAGATTTTTATTTTCTCGAAATGAATGCTCGTTTACAAGTAGAACATCCTGTTACAGAAATGATTACGGGCGTTGACTTAGTAAAAGAAATGATTTTTGTTGCCGAAGGAAAACCTTTGAGTATGAAACAAGAAGATTTGAAAATTAATGGTCATGCTATTGAAGTAAGGGTTTGTGCCGAAGATCCAATGAATAATTTCTTGCCCGATGTCGGGAAATTACAAACCTACATTCGTCCGCAAGGTAATGGTGTGAGAGTTGATGACGGCATAGAAGAAGGCATGGAAATTTCGATTTATTATGACCCAATGATTGCAAAATTGATTGCCTACGGAAAAGATAGAAATGAAGCAATCGAAAAGATGATTCGAGCAATTGACGAATTTAAAATTACGGGCGTGGCAACAACTCTTCCTTTCTGTAAATTTGCTTTGCAACACGATGCATTTGTTACAGGAAAATTTGATACTCGTTTCGTTGGTTTATATTTTACACCTGAAGTTTTACACAAAGAAATTGACAAAACTGAACTCGCAATTGCGGCAGTTTTGGCAAGTAAATTATTGAAAAATAAACAAGAAAATAACAGTTCGCAGCCCGCAGTTGGCAATTTACAGAGTAGCCAATGGAGGAGAAATAGAACTTCATTGAGAGGGTAAAAAAGCAAAATTAAGAGGGTAGAATGCTTATTATTAGCATATTAACAAAAATATTTTTTTAAATGAAAGCAAAGTTTTTCGCCAATCAAGATGATTTTAGACAATGGTTGGAAGAAAACCATGCAAATGAAACCGAATTGTTGGTAGGTTTTTATAGAATTGAGACTAAAAAACCAAGCGTAACATGGCCGCAATCGGTTGACCAAGCTCTTTGCTTTGGCTGGATAGATGGTGTCAGAAATAAGATTGACAGTGAAAGTTATTGTGTTCGATTTACACCCAGAAGACCATCAAGTATTTGGAGTGCCATTAATATTCAAAAAATAGAAGACCTTACCAAACAAGGACTCATGCAAACAGCGGGTTTTGTAGCTTTTGCAAAAAGACAAGAGCATAAATCTAAAATTTATGCTTACGAAAAAGAACCAGCATTGCTTGATGCAACTTTTGAAAAACAATTTCAAGAAAATAATCAAGCATGGACATTCTTTCAATCACAAGCCCCTTCCTACAAAAAAGTAGCCATTCATTGGGTAATGAGTGCCAAGCAAGAAGTAACAAAAATTAGCCGAATGCAAAAATTAATTAATGAAAGTGAGGCGGGGAGAAGAGTTTAAAATTTTATCAAGAAATTATAATTGTTTTCGTAAAATAGTAATTGCACGAGCGACCACGTCTAAAATCGCAAATATTCTATGTATATTTGATTAAATTCTAAACCTCTGAGCCATGTTTAATAGATTTTTGCACTTGATTCTTCTCTTGGTTTCGTGGCAAACTTTTGCCAACTCCATCTTGATACCGATGGATGATGCCCAAACCAATCATCTGAAAGCTTACGGAATTGCCTATACTACGCTAAAATCAAACACCGAAATAGATTGGTTGCTCAATTATCGAGGTGGGAGTTTTTTGATGGAATACTCGTCAAATATTCAAAAAGAATGTTTGGTTCGAGGGGTTTCATTTGAAATTATTTCTGATGCTGCTGTGCAAGTATTAAACAGAGAGATTTCCAATCCAGATGTAAATATGGAAATAATGCGACTCTATAAAGCTGCCAAAATAGCCGTTTATACGCCTTCAAAAGTGAGTCTTTCGTCTTTTGAAGATACCGATGCGGTACTTTTAGTGCTACGATATGCCGAAATCCCTTTTGAGATAGTGTATGACGAAGAAATTTTAAGAGGCGATTTAGATAAATACGACTGGTTGCACCTTCACCACGAAGATTTTACAGGGCAATTTGGTCGAAATATGAGGCGAATGAGTGCCAAAGACATAAAAGCTCAAGAAGACATAGCCGCACGATTTAAATACTCAAAAGTTTCCCAACTAAAATTAGATGTTGCCAAATCAATCAAAGCGTTTTGTATGGGTGGCGGATTTTTGTTTGCCATGTGTTCGGGGGCCGAAACACTCGACATAGCCTTGTCTGCCGAAGGAACAGATATCGTAAGTAGCCGTTTCGATGGAGATGACATTGACCGTAATGCTCAATCAAAATTAGATTTTAGTAAAACACTAGCCTTCGAAGATTTTACGCTTTTTCTCAATGATAATGAAGGATACGGCTATAATTCCATGTCATTTTCAGATATAAATATTTCGTCAGGAAGATTTGATGAGGAGGTAACTGGCTATTTCGATTTATTTGATTTTTCGGCAAAATGGGATTTTATTCCTGCGATGCTAACACAAAATCACGAACATTTGATTCGAGAATTTATGGGACAAACTACGGCTTTCAATAAAAGTATCGTAAAACCAAACGTACTAGTAATGGGAGAAAGTAAAGAATCGAATAGATATATTTATGGAGAGTTGGGGCTTGGACAATGGGTTTTTTATGGCGGGCATGACCCCGAAGGACGAAAAGGTTTTCATAGAACGCCCACCGACCTCAATTTATTCCCTCACTCGCCTGGATATAGACTTATCTTGAATAATGTACTTTTTCCTTCAGCAAAAAAGAAGAAAAGAAAGACTTAGTTTAACAAAATTCGATTTTGATAAAACCACAAAAACCCAATTAAAAAACATGAAAAACCAACAACAATACCTAATCATTTTACTGTTTTTTGCTGTTATAGCCAACACTTTTGCTCAAAAGTCAAGTACACCTAAGAAACCTAATATTCTTGTAATTTTTTCCGATGACCATGCTTTGCAAGCCATCAGTGCTTACGGTAGCCCACATATCAAAACGCCTAATATTGACCGAATTGCTAAAGATGGGGCAATTTTTAAGAATATGTTCTGTACAAATTCGCTTTGTGCTCCAAGCCGAGCAACTTTGCTGACAGGAAAGTTTAGTCATATTAATGGGCATAAAGATAATCGAACCAAGTTTGATGCAGGTCAAGATATGTTTCCAAAACGCATGCAAGAAGCAGGATACGAAACAAGTTGGATTGGTAAATGGCATTTGGAAGCTACACCACAATATTTTGATTATTGGTCAGTTTTACCTGGACAAGGGCAATATTATAACCCTGATTTTATCGAAATGGACGGCAAAACCAAGCGATATGAAGGTTATGCTACAAATTTGATTGCCGACCGAGCGTTGAATTGGCTTCAAAATCAGCATGATTCCTCAAAGCCTTTTTGTTTGGTTGTGGGACAAAAAGCACCGCACCGCCCTTGGCTGCCAGATTCTACTGATTTTCATGCTTTCGATGGTGTAAAATTCAAGATGCCAGAAAATTTTTATGATAGTTATGAAGGTAGAATTGCTGCCCAAAAGCAAAAAATGAATATCGTTGTTGACCAAACTTTAGATTCAGATTTGAAGGTCAAAAACGGCACAGAACTACATACCAAACGGATGAATGCTGCTCAAGCGAAGGCTTGGGATGCATATTATGAGCCTTTAAACGAACAGTTTAAGCAACAAAACCTTAGTGGAAAAGCCCTTGATGAATGGAAGTTTCAACGCTACATGCACGATTATTTGGCTTGTATTACTTCATTGGATAGAAACATTGGCAAAATTTTAGATTATTTGGACAAGGCAGGTTTGAGTGAAAATACTTTGGTCATTTATTCATCAGACCAAGGTTTTTATTTGGGTGAACATGGCTGGTTCGACAAACGATTTATGTATGAAGAATCTTTCCACATGCCGCTCGTGATGCGATACCCAAAAATAATTAAAAAAGGAACTGTTATCAACGATTTTGCTCAAAATATTGACTTTGCCCCTACATTTCTCGATTTAGCAGGAATTCCAATTCCAAAAGATATTCAAGGAAAATCGCTGCTTCCAATATTAAAAAATCAAAAACCTGCTTCATGGCGAAAATCGGTCTATTATCATTATTACGAGTTTCCGTGGGATCATAACGTCATGCCACATTTTGGCGTACGAACTGAACGATACAAACTCATTAGATTTTATGGTGATGGCAATTTTTGGGAATTATACGACCTAAAAAATGATCCCAATGAAATGAAAAATATTTATAGTTCAGCACCGAAACAAACAATAATCACCTTAAAAATGAATTTAAAAAGTCTCATAACTCAGTATGAAGACACAGAAGCAGAAGCAATTTTTAATGCGAAACTAAATTGAATTTTAGTCATTTTGTTTTTTCAAATGAGCCAAACTTATATTTATATTTGGGTATTTTTATGATATTACTATTATAGTTAACCTATAAAATGTGTAGATTAATAAAATTAAATTAGCGATAAAATGGTGAAATTTATAGAAAATTCAACTTTATATGTTAAATTTGATTATCTATAACATTTACCACTATTAAGACAACACCCAACGGCTCTCAGCCGCTACTTCTTGGTGTGGAAATTCATAGACAACATACGAACGTGTTAAAAAAAATCCCATAAATTGATTGGGAAATTGAATATCTAACCTTAACTAACTATTTTTATGATAGCCGAAAAGCCGATGAATGAGTTTCCTGTCATGAATACAGGAGACGGTATTGTATTATTTCATCCAAATATTCCAGCTAAAGCTGCTTTATATGTAACTGAAGTATTAAACTCTCGATGGATTGGGCAAGGACCAAGAGTTGAAGAGTTTGAACAACGCTTTGAAGACAAATTTACTTCACCTTGCAAGAGCCTCGCCGTAGGTTCAGGCACAGATGCACTACACTTATCTTATTTATTAGCAGGTTTGCAAGATGGTGACGAAGTAATTGCACCAGTATTTACTTGTACAGCAACCAATATTCCATTTCTGTACATGGGCGTTAAAATCGTTTTTGCTGATATTGACGCAAACCTCAACATCGATGTCAAACACGTAGCCCAACTCATTACACCCAAAACAAAAGCTATCGTTTGTGTGCACTATGGTGGGCTTCCTTGCGATATGGATGAGCTTTGGGAGCTTGGAGCAAAACATAATATCGCTATAATTGAAGATGCGGCACACGCCGTTGGAGCAAAATATAAAGGCGAATATATCGGAAGTCAGAGTGATTTTTCGATGTTTTCATTTCAAGCAATCAAGCACATAACTACGGGCGATGGCGGCATGTTAGTCGTAAAAGACCAATCATTGGTTGAAAAAGCCAAACGTTTGCGTTGGTTTGGCATTGATAGAAGCAGCAAACAAAAAGGTATTTGGGAAAATGATATTGTAGAAATAGGTTATAAGTACCAAATGACTGACATCGCAGCAAGCATCGGACTTGCAGCTATCGAAGAGTTTGATGAGCATCTGGCACATCGTCAAAAGCTTTATCGTCTTTATTGTGAGTTGCTGAAAGATGTAAAAGGCATAAGGGTAATTGGTAGTGAATACACAGATAGAGAGCATGCGGCATGGCTACTAACAACCGAAGTAGATTATCGAGAAGCATTAGTAAAACATCTTCGTATGCACGGAATTGAGTCGGGACAAGTGCATTATCGAAATGATAAATATACTATTTTTGGTGGAAGAACTATAGGCGAATTTCCTAAAATGGATGCCATCGAAGAGCGATATTTAGTATTGCCTCTCCATGCTAAAGTTACAGAAGAAGACGTGGAATATATTGCACACATACTCAAAAAAGGTTGGTGAAAATAGTATAAAAATTGTTTGAAAATGCCTTTGTGCCTCTGTTTCGTTGCAAATTTTGCCCCTTTAGTCTAATGGATTTTATCTATAAAAGAGTTGATTTAACTTATTCTCCTATATTTTCAATTCTCATTCCGTCATGGAATAACCTTGATTACTTGAAATGTGTAGTTGACAGCATCAGAAAAAATAGTAAATATAAACACCAAATTATTGTTCATATCAACGAAGGTAATGATGGTAGTGAAGCATGGGTTTTGAGCCAAAACGATATTGGATACACCAAAAGTAGCCAAAACTCAGGTGTTTGCTACGGTTTCAATGCTGCTTCCCATTTAGCTATTGCCGACTATCTGGTTTTTATTGATGACGATATGTATTTATGTCCTAATTGGGATTTTTATTTATTCGAAGAAATAGAAAAACAGCAAGACGATAAATGGTCTATCAGCGGTACAATGATTGAATCTTTCGACAGAGGAAATACGTGTGTGATTGCCGATAAAAATTTCGGAACTCATCCATCAGAATTTAATGAACAGAAGTTTCTTGCTGAATATGCAACCTATCCAAAAGACGATTGGAATGGAAGTCAATGGTATCCTATGGTTTTACCGACTTTTGTTTATCGAGCTGTGGGCGGTTTGAGTGTTGAGTTTTTTCCAGGAATGTACAGCGACCCCGATTTTATGATAAAATTATGGCACTATGGCGTTCGCTATTATAAAGGACTCAGTAAAAGTAGAGTTTACCATTTTGGAAGTCGAAGCACTGGCAGAGTAAAACGCAATGATGGTCGAACAGAATTTATTTTAAAATGGGGACTTAGCAGTAATACTTTCTTCAAAAACTATTTAAAAATCGGAACAACTTTTTTAGGAAAATTACCTGACCCCGAAGAAAATTTTATATTAAAATTTAAAAAACGGGTAGATAGATGGAAAGTGAAACTTAAAACCCGACCCATTGATATTTCCTGAAAAATATGTCGAAATATAAAGAACAGATTAAGAGAGTTCCACATTCAAAGGGTAATGCTTTAGAGTTCATACATCGTTATCTTATCGAAAACGATGTCAGTAAAAAAACAGTTGTTGATGTATCGGCGGGATCGGGCTACGTAGCTAATTTATGGCACCAAGCAGGTGCAAAAGTACAAGCTTTTGATATGTATCCCGAAGTTTTCAGGAGCGAAAATTTGACTTGTTTACCCATTGATTTAAACGAAAAGCTTTCTGTAGAGTCAAATTCGGCAGATTATGTGCTTTTGATGGAAACAATTGAGCATATTCCGAATCAACAATTTCTTCTTCAAGAAATCTCTCGAATTCTGAAACCCAGTGGAATTCTAATCGTGACAAAACCTAATAATAGCAGCTTCAGCGGACGAATGGCAAACCTTTGGGTAGAAGCAGAGCGAAGCGATATGTTTTTGTCGAACGAAGCGAGTGTGATTGGCTATGATGATACCCACATTTATAATGGACGAGTATTTTTGTGCAATGCCCAGCGGCTTCGCACGTTGGCTGGCTTGGCAGGTTTACGTTTCCAAAAAGTTTATTCCAATCAATTAAGTGTAAGTTCTTTAATTTGGTACTTAATACTTGGTCTATTTTTGCATTTTCGCTCTTTTCGTACCTACAAAAGATTAGACAGAAAAACATCAAATCTAAAAGAAAAAGCGATTCTTCTGCAACAACATCAACTCAATAGCAATCAAACTGTGCTTTTACATAAGCATCTGTGTATTTTGTTTAGGAAAGAAAAGGTTTGAAACTACAAAAAAACTGAAGGTGCTTTGAAAAAATACCTTACTGGCGAAAATGTAGAGCAAATTTTAAAAACCGCCCCCCAAATAAAGTTGAGTAAAAACAAAAATACGTAACTAATTGATTATCAAATAGTTACGTATTGTATTGTTGACTTAGTTGTGGTGATGGACGGGATCGAACCGCCGACACAAGGATTTTCAGTCCTTTGCTCTACCAACTGAGCTACATCACCAAGAGTGATTTCACCACCATTCCCTGTGTTTGGGAGTGCAAAATTAGATAAAAACTTTTTAAGAACAAACATCTCGCTAAAAAAAACTTTAAATTTTTCTTTTCTCTTGACTTCACTATCTTTTTTACGATATTTGTAATGTTATGCAAGCATACTATTATGAAGAAATTGCTTGAATATCAGAATTATTTCAACCAATCAAAACTATGCAAATTCTGTCTCAAATCTTGTTTGTAGCCGCATTGGGCTTGGCTGCTTATTTTATTAGTCGTCGAGTGATGCTCATTAAAAATACCATTCAGTTGGGTAGGGCAGAAGACCGCTCTGATAATCCTTCCGAAAGAATAAAAATAATGCTTTTGGTAGCTTTTGGGCAGAAAAAAATGTTCTCTCGCCCAATTGTTGGTTTCATGCACTTCATTATTTATGCGGGTTTTATTATTATTAATATCGAAGTGTTGGAAATTATGATTGATGGCATTTTTGGTACGCACCGAATATTCTTTGCCCCATTAGGCAATGAAGTTTATAGTTTCCTTATTAATTTTTTTGAAATCTTGGCTTTTGGTGTCTTGGCAGTTTGTGTTATTTTCTTGGCAAGACGTAACCTTACTAAGATACAACGTTTTCAAGAGTCTCGCCACAGAGAAATGAAAGGTTGGGCTACCAAAGATGCTAACATTATCTTAATCACTGAAATTTTATTGATGTGGGCGTTTTTGAGCATGAATGCCGTTGACACTATTTTGCAAGAGCAAGGTGTTGGGCATTACGCCGAATCCATTACTGGTAATTTTTGGGTAAGTCAATTTCTAAAACCTCTATTTTCTGAACTTTCTGCCAGTTCTTTAGTAGCTTATGAGCGAGCTGCTTGGTGGTTTCATATCTTGGGCATCATGGCTTTTGCTACTTATGTTACTTACTCTAAGCATCTACATATTTTCTTGGCTTTCCCGAATACTTACTTTTCAAACCTCAATCCAAAAGGAGAAATGGCGAATATGCCAACGGTTACCAAAGAAGTTAAAATTATGCTTGGATTGGAAACCCCTTCTCCAGTTGGTGAGGGGGCGGCAGTCGATAATGGTGAGGTGCTTGACCGTTTCGGAGCAAAAGACGTAAAAGATTTATCGTGGAAAAACTTAATGGATGCTTACAGTTGTACCGAATGTGGGCGTTGTACCTCAGCTTGCCCTGCCAATATAACGGGCAAATTACTTTCACCACGTAAAATCATGATGGATACCCGTGACCGCCTCGAAGATATTCAGAAAGGTTGGTTGGCAACTGATAAGAAAGCCCCTATAGCTGATTTCGACGATGGTAAAACACTTTTGGGCGATTATATTTTGGAAGAAGAAATACTAGCTTGTACAACCTGTAATGCTTGCGTGCAGGAATGTCCCATCAATATTAGTCCGTTGGATATTATCTTGCAATTGCGTCGCTATAAAGTTATGGAAGAAGCTCAAGCACCTCCTTCTTGGAACGGAATGTTTTCAAATCTTGAAAACAACATGGCTCCCTGGAAGTTCTCGCCTGGCGACCGTTTTAATTGGGTAGAAGGTCTAAAATAAAAATGTGTGTTTTGTAAGAATAGTAGATAATGAAAATCTGACTTCTTTTTGAGGTCAGATTTTTTTATGTGTCATTGCAACAATTTATTTTGCAAATCATTTTGTACTTAAAGAATATTTTTTTTAACTTTACAAAGAATTAATGTTGGTATACTATTTGATATTGCTTTCATAACTAATTACGTGTTTTAAGCTCAAACGTGCATTTTGCACTCAACCCCTATGAGAAAGTTCAATTCATCTATGTTTATGCAATGGGTCGTTTTTATGCCATTGCTGTTGCCATTGGCTATTGTTAGCGGAGCATTTGAAGGCGTTAAGCGAGTTTTCGAACAAGCTTCGTCCGACATTTCCGACATTGTGGAAAAAGAAATTATTTCTTAATGTGCTGATTATCAAAACTTGTTACTTACTGTCTTTGGAGATTTTTTTTCAAAGGGAAAAACCATTATCTCATTTTAAGCAAATTTCTCTACGATAGCCTTCAATTGCTGTAATGATAATACTCCCGATTTCCGCCATTTTAATTCACTTTTCTTGAACAATATAAGCGTTGGAACCCCCGATACTTTGTATTTTGCCGCCAATTTTGGATTTTGGTCTACGTCTATTTTTACTATTCTTATTTTTTCACCTTCTTCTTGTGCCAATTGTTGAAGTGTAGGCGATAGTGCCTTACATGGTCCACACCAAGTTGCAAAAAAATCAATTAAAATTGGTTTTTCCGAGGCAATCAATTCTTCAAATGTTCCAGTCATGGTTTTTAAGCTTTATGTTTTTTTATCTAAAACATCTAAAGTTTTTGTAGAGTTTCATTTTACTAATATTCTCTTTTTTATCACTCATAAGTTACTAAATTTGTATATATCGAAAATGTTAATTCTATGATGTATAAAATTGGTATATTCTATTTGCTCATTTGTCAATCAGCTTATAGTCAAGAAGTTGTCGATTTTAAGGAGCGAATAAAAGCTCGTTTTTTTTCTCAAAATAACAATTGGCATAGCGTCGTTATGATGGAAGAGTTGAATATTGAGAGAAACAACGAAATTACATGGCGAAATGATTCGGAGTCATACATGATTGAAATTGAATTTGAGCCTAACGGAGCGAGCGAGTTTGGGGTGAAAGTATTATTAAACGAAAAACTAAATCAAGCAGCGATAGTGGGTTATCAACTCAATAGCGAGCACTTGTTTATTAATAGTCTCAATATAGGCAAAGCAGATTCTGTGAATGTTGTTGGAATGTTTGTAACTCCAATGAAAATAGATAGAGGCAGAGTAAAGATGCACGTTTTTGTCGATAAAACTTCGGTTGAAGTTTTCGGAAATGATGGAGAAGCCTCAGTAATGAGTCGGGTTTTCCCCAAAGAAAATACCACCGACTGGCAAATTTTTAGTAATGGAAGGGTAAAAGTTATGAAGCTAATTGTTTGGGAATTAAAGTAGGGGTTTATCGCATAAATCCTTGTTCAGACTAACTGATACACATTGCAATAGTAGCATTTATTTAGCCCATTTTTCTTCTTCTCCTTCTTATAAACCAAACTCGAACCAATCTAGAAGTACCAAGACTACCAAATAATGGACTTTGTTCAATATGTTTTGTATTTCGGGACTAATGCTAAGCAGGTTCAAATTTCTTCAATTATTGGGGCTAAAACAAGCAAGATACGCATTAAGGTGGATTGTTTTTTTGGAAATTTTCAGACATCAGCATAAATTTTAGCGTTTATGTTATATTTGTAAATAAATATACTTCAAAAACATTCAGCCTCATATAATGGATAACATTTCAAGAAGAAACCTCCTCAAAACATTTGGACTTACAGCAGGTAGTTTGTCGTTCTTAAATACCGAAACTTTTGCTAATGATGCTGATAATCAGATAGTTAGCGTTCAAGAAGATGACAGGTATATTTCATTAGAAAGACCAGTAACTGCAATTGTGTTGGGAGCTGGCAATCGTGGAAATGTTTACGGACGCTTTTCATTGGCTTTTCCCAATGAATTGGATATGGTTGGCGTTGCCGAACCGATTTTGTTTCGGAATGACCGTTTTGCAAAATCTCATAATATTGAAGATAAAAATCGTTTCAAAACTTGGGAAGATGTTTTCAAAGTACCCAAATTTGCTGATGCAATCATCATTTCTACACCAGATTGGTTACATTATGGGCCAGCCATGAAAGCCCTCGAAATGGGTTATAATGTTTTGCTCGAAAAACCAATTTCGCCATCAATGCAAGAATGTTTGGATATTATGGCAATGTCTAAGAAAACTAAGGCAATCATTGCTGTTTGTCATGTGCTACGTTATACACCTTATTTCAAAAAACTCAAAGAAATTTCGGGAAGTGGACAATTTGGCAAATTAATAAGTGTCAATCACCTCGAAGGTGTTGAATATGCACACATGGCTCATTCGTATGTGCGAGGCAATTGGCATGTATCGAAAGATACAAATCCGATAATTTTAGCAAAATCTTGCCATGACCTTGACATTTTGCGTTGGATTATTGGTAAACCTTGCAAAAGCATTTCGGCGTATGGCTCACTCACGTGGTTTAAGCGTGAAAATGCTCCCGAAGGCAGCACCGACCGATGCACCGATGGTTGTAAAGTAGAAGCAGAATGTCCATTTTCAGCAATCAGGATTTATCAAAAAGAAAAGCAACGCATCAATGTTTTGGATGTAACCGATGATTTAAGCAAGCAAAGCGAAGAAATTTATGAAAAATTGAAAACATCTCAGTATGGTAGATGCGTTTATAGAATGGACAACGACCAACCAGATCATTATACAACTTCGATGGAGTTTGAAGGCGGAACAACTGTTAGTTTTGCCATGGAGGCGTTTACATCTTTCGAGCATCGTAAGACTCGCTTAATGTTTTCGCACGGTGAAGTTTGGGGAGATATGAATCAAATTCAAACGTATGACTTCCGAACGAAAGAAACAACGAGTTGGAAAGCAAATGAACAACCCGAATATAAAAACCAAGCATCAGGGCATGGTGGCGGAGATTATGGTTTGGCTCGTAACTTTGTGCAAGCAGTAGCTCAAAACAAACCTGAGCTTTTGACATCAACAATCGAGGCTTCAATCGAAAGCCACGTAATGGGTTTCATGGCAGAAAAAAGTCGTTTAGAAAAACAAATGATGGAAGTGAAGATTTAAAACCGATTGTCGTACGGCGGGCTTTGGGTTGAGGTAAAACTAACAATAACTATGCGTAAAATACTAATAATAAGCTTTTTATCTTTAGCATCTTGTCGAGATAAAAAAGTAGATTTCGGAAAATTTGATTTACAAAGTTTCAAAACAGATAGGGGAGGATGCGAAGGAAAACGAGTAAATTTGATTGAAGAATTAAAAACAATCAGACCAAAAATATTGGGTTTAACTGAAAATCAAATATATGAAACTTTGGGTCGATATGACTTCCAGATTTTAAGCCGTAGAAACGAAAAAATATTTGTATTTTTTTTAGAAAAAGGACCTCAATGCGAAAGTATTCAAAATGCTACTCAAGCTCGTTCGATGATACTTTATTTTAATGCTTCAAGTTTGGTAAAAGAAGTTTCATTTCAATTTGGAAGCCCAGTTGATTGATTTTCTGTACGACGGGTTTGTAGACCGTTCAAAATTTTAGTAAATTTCTTGAAAAACAATTGCTCGTAAGTAATTGATTACTAGGTATTTATATGAATTGTCGTTTTCTTTGAAAAAATTATTTAAAAAAAATAATTTTGTTTTCTCAAATCAACTCTTACATTTGCATCAGTACAACAACTTTTTTAGTTGTTAATAAATATAAAAATGACTCAACAAGGAAACATAGCAAAAATCTGGTGGTGGCGTTCTACTCAAATAGAATGAACAGATTTGCTATGTAAAAAAACATACAAGTATCAAGCGAAGCGGCTTACTGTTCATAACGGTAAGCCGCTTTTTATTTTGTCTCAATTCTTATAATTCAAATTCAGAAATGCAAAAGTATAAAATCTCAACTCGTCATAAACGTCTTCTTGCCGATACGCTCACACCAGTAGGCATTTATATGCGTTTGCGTGGTCAATATCCCAAATCGGTTATTCTCGAAAGTGCCGATTATCAGGCAATGCACAATAGTTTTAGCTATATTGCCTGCGACGAAGTGGCAAGTTTTCAATTAGATAAGGACTCGGACGGTCGCACTGTGGTTACACAAAAATTTCCTGACGGAAAAGCAGAAACGTTTCCTTTGAAAAACAGAAAAGATGGTGTAAAAGTTTTACAAGAATTTGCTGAAAGATTTGAAAATCCTAAAAATGAATTCCCCTTCATTACCAACGGACTTTTCGGGCATATTACTTACGACTCAGTTGAGTATTTTGAAGATATTGAGATTCAAGAAAAAAGTGCAGAAACTGCAATTCCACAAATATTATACCGAGTTTATCGCTATGTAATTGCCATCAATCATTTCAAAAATGAGCTTTTTATTTTTGAGCATACTTATACTCCCGAAGGTCAAGAACCTAAGTTTTTGGTCGATGGTTTAGAAACTTTAGAGTTTTTTGTAAGAAATCCAAAAATGACTAATGCCAAGTTTAAGGCTGATAGTCAGGAAGTTAGTAATATAGAAGATGACGATATGCGAGTAATTGTCAACAAATGTATTGGTCACTGTTTGCGTGGCGATGTGTTTCAGATAGTACCTTCTCGTAGATTTTCAAAGAAATTTGAAGGCGATGATTTCAATGTTTATCGAGCTTTGCGTTCTATCAATCCTTCTCCGTATTTATTTTATTTTGATGGGGGAGATTACCATATTTTTGGTTCTTCGCCCGAAAAACAAATTCTTATTAAAGATGGTCAGGCTGAGATTCATCCCATTGCAGGAACTATCAGACGTACAGGTGACGACGAACATGATGCAGAATTAGCTCGCCAACTTCTTGCCGACCCCAAAGAATGTGCTGAACACGTGATGCTCGTAGATTTGGCAAGAAATGACCTTTCACGCAGTGCCGAAAATGTAAAAGTAGAAACATTTAAAGAAGTGCAGTTTTATAGCCACGTCATTCATTTAGTGTCGAAAGTTACAGGCAAAATGCACGAAGGTACAAATCCTTTGCAGTTAGTGGCAGATACTTTTCCCGCAGGAACCCTTTCGGGAGCTCCGAAACACAATGCCATGACGATTATTAATAAATATGAACCAACCAATCGCAGCATTTATGGCGGAGCTATTGGTTTCATGGATTTCAAAGGAAATTTCAACCATGCCATTGCGATTCGTACTTTTTTGAGTAAAAACAATACACTTTTTTATCAAGCAGGTATGGGCGTAGTTGCTAAGTCGGACGTTGAATTAGAAATGAAAGAAATACATTTGAAATTGGCAGCTTTGAGAAAGGCTATTGAAATGGCGGAGGAGATTTGACTTCGATGCTAACGCACCAAACAAAAATAAATACAAATAATATGAAAATTTTAGTTCTCGATAATTACGATTCATTTGTTTACAATTTAGTCTATATTTTGAAAGAATTAGGCGGAGATGTGGACGTTTTTAGAAATGATAAAATCACATTGGAGGCGGTCGAAAAATATGATAAAATCTTACTTTCGCCAGGTCCCGGTATTCCCGAAGAAGCTGGAATTATGCTTGATTTGATAAAATATTATGCTCCTACAAAGTCTATTTTTGGCGTATGTTTGGGGCATCAGGCAATTGGAGAGGCTTTCGGTGCAAAATTGCATAATATGGGGGATGTCCTTCACGGAGTTACAACCAATTGTTTGATAACCGACCCGAATGAAATTCTTTTTCAAGGTATTCCATCAGAAATAGAAGTTTGCCGCTATCACTCATGGACAGTTCTTCCCGAAACCATGCCTACCGATTTGAAAATCACAGCCATCGACGAAAAAGGCTACGTAATGGCAGAAGCTCACCAAAAATTTGATGTGCGTGGCGTACAATTTCATCCAGAAGCATATTTGACCCAACACGGTGTGAAAATAGTAGAAAATTGGATGAAATCGTAGGGACGTATTGTATTCGTCTTTCTTGTAGAATTAAGTTCCAATAATAAGTTCACAATACGATTTCCCCAAAATCATTTAAATCAAAAAATCAGTTTAAAATAGTTTAGAATGAAAATACACCTCAATCAACTTCTTGACGGAAAATCTCTCACAATAAATGAGAGTAAAGAAGCCCTTTTGAAAATCGGTCAAGGCGAAGCCAATAATTCTCAAATTGCAGCTTTTTTGATGGGAATTCAGCAAAAAGGGATTACCGTCGATGAACTTGAAGGTTTTCGTGAGGCGATGCTTGAGTTGGCTGTGAAAATAGACTTGTCGGAGTTTGATGCGATGGATATTGTTGGCACGGGCGGAGACGGCAAAGATACTTTTAATATTTCAACAACTTCGGCTTTTGTGATTGCGGGGGCGGGTCAAAATATTGCCAAACATGGCAACCATGGTGTTTCGTCGGCAGTTGGGTCAAGTACAGTTTTAGAATATTTAGGCGTAAAATTTACTAATGACGAAAGTTATTTAAAACAAAAACTCGAAACAGCGGGTATTTGCTATATGCACGCACCACTTTTTCATCCAGCCATGAAATTCGTCGGCCCGATTCGCAAAGAATTAGGCATGAAAACGTTTTTTAATATTTTAGGACCATTGCTCAATCCTGCAAAAGTTCAAAAACAGTTTTCGGGCGTTTATAACTTGGCAATTTTTGATTTATATACCCAATTATTTAGTAGAACTTCCGCAAAATTTGGAATAATATATGATTTAGGAGGCTATGATGAGATTTCGCTCACAGAAGATTTTCAGATTTCGACACATATCAATAAAGAGAAAAGTATTATTTCTTCCAAAAGTTTCGGTTTTATACTACAACAGCAATCAGACATTTACGGAGGAGGAACAATTGAAGAATCGGCAGCAATTTTATTAAATGTATTAAAAAATGAAGCCACTGAAGCACAAACCAATGTAGTTTTAGCAAATGCAGGTTTGGCTTTAAGTATTGCTAAAGATATAAATGTTGAAGAGGGCATTGATCAAGCAAAAGACTCATTATTGAGCGGAAAAGCATTAAATTGCATGAAAAAATTAATAGAATAAAACTAATGATAGAGTGAAAGAATAAACTTTTTCATTCTATCATTCACTCATTAATTATGACCATTTTAGATAATATAACAGCCCATAAAGCAATCGAAGTTGCAGCAGCAAAAGCTGAGATTTCAATAAAAGATTTAGAAAAAAGCGACTTTTTTTTAAGAAAAACCAATTCTCTTGTTGTTAATCTTTTGTCAGAAAACTCAACAGGGATTATTGCCGAACATAAGCGAAAATCGCCATCAAAAGGAGTGATTAATCGGGAGGCGAACTATAATCAATTTTCGGTCGAAGAAATTACACAAGGCTATGCCCAAGCAGGAGCAGCTTGTCTTTCGGTTTTGACAGATTTTGAATTTTTTGGAGGAACAAAAGAAGATTTACTGAAAGCCCGTACAGCAAATCCAACAATACCTATTTTGCGAAAAGATTTTATGATTGACGAATACCAAATCTATGAAGCTAAAGCATGGGGAGCCGATGTGATTTTGCTCATTTGTGCTTGTCTTTCGCCAACTCAAATAAAAGATTTTAGTAAGAAAGCCCACGATTTAGGCATGGAAGTGCTGCTCGAAATTCACGACCAAGAAGAATTAGACAGAAGTCCTTTAGAGAATGTTGATATAATTGGGGTAAATAACCGAAACTTGAAAAACTTTGCCGAAAATAATGTCAATGCTTCTTTGTCATTGGCTGATAAGATTCCTGAAAACATTATAAAAATCTCGGAAAGCTGTATTAGTCAACCCGAAACCATCAATTTATTAAAATTGGCAGGTTATAAAGGGTTTTTAATTGGAGAAATTTTTATGAAAGACAATAATCCAGGTACAAAACTTGCTGAGTTTATTGCTAAAATCTAAGAAAAAGTATTAATTTTGGTGGTTTTTTATATCTTTTGCTAAAAATCATACTATTACCCCAAGTATGAAACTATAATAATCTCTCCTGTGGGGGCAGGCGTTTTTGTATGAAAATAAAAGTATGTGGAATGCGTGATGTCGAGAACATCAAAGCACTAAGTGAGTTGAAACCAGATTTTATTGGTTTTATTTTTTATGACAAATCACCACGTTTTGTAGGTAATGATTCGAGCGATGAGCTGTTAGACGTCGTTAATTCTTTGCCACGAGAAATAAAAAAAGTAGGTGTTTTTGTCAATGCAAACATTGATTATATTTTGCAAAATGTGAGGAAATATGGACTCCATTACGTGCAGCTTCATGGCAATGAAATGCCCGATTTTTGTAGAAATCTTAAATTTAAAGGAGTCAATATTATCAAGGCCTTCAGAATTGATAACTCTTTTATATTCAGTCAGTTAAATAATTACAAGCCACACGTAGATTTCTTTTTGTTTGATGCTAAAGGCGACGGTTATGGCGGGAATGGAATTGCATTCGATTGGGATATCTTGAAAAAATATGACAACGAAAAGCCTTATTTTTTAGCAGGAGGAGTTAGTCTTGAGAATATGGAAGATTTTGAGAATATCATTCCAAGACCTTACGTGGTGGACGTAAATAGCAAATTCGAGATTTCGCCAGCAATGAAAGATATTGAAAAGCTAAGTGAATTAATGTCCAAACTTAAATCAGAAGCTGTAGAAGCATAAAAAAAATGACAACTTTAGAACAATCGGCTCGGACGGCGAACCGTTACGCAGTAAATTCAAAAGGCTATTATGGAAAGTTTGGTGGAGCATATATTCCTGAAATGCTATTTCCCAATATCGAAGAATTACAGCAAAATTACCTTGATATTATTTATCAACCAGCCTTTCAAACCGAATATCATGCTTTGCTGAAAGACTATGTTGGTCGTCCAACGCCCCTTTATTTTGCCAATCGCTTATCGGAAAAATACAAAACTAATGTTTATTTAAAACGTGAAGATTTGTGTCATACTGGGGCTCACAAAGTAAATAATACTATCGGCCAAATTTTACTTGCCCAAAAACTCGGCAAACATAAAATTGTAGCTGAAACAGGAGCAGGGCAACATGGCGTAGCAACCGCAACAGTTTGTGCATTGATGGGTTTGGAATGTATCGTTTACATGGGTGAAATCGACATCAAACGGCAAGCACCAAATGTGGCTCGTATGAAAATGTTAGGGGCTGAAGTTCGCCCAGCTAAGAGTGGTTCAAAAACCCTCAAAGATGCCACTAACGAAGCTATGCGTCATTGGATAAATAATCCAGTTGATACCCATTATATTATAGGTTCGGTAGTTGGTCCGCATCCATATCCTGATATGGTTGCTCGTTTCCAATCAATTATTTCTGAAGAAATTCGTTGGCAGTTACTTGAAAAAACAGGTTCTGAAAACCCAGATTACGTAATCGCTTGCGTAGGTGGAGGTTCAAATGCAGCAGGGGCTTTTTATCATTATCTTGACGAACCCAATGTTCAACTAATTGCAGCAGAAGCTGGTGGACACGGAATTAACTCTGGAATGTCTGCCGCAACAACTTTTTTAGGAAAAATGGGTGTTTTACACGGGAGCAAAAGTATTTTGATGCAAACTGAGGATGGACAGGTAGTAGAACCACACTCAATTTCGGCAGGACTTGATTATCCAGGAATTGGGCCAATGCACGCCCACTTGTGGGATTCAGGCAGAGCAAAATTCTTTGCTATCACCGATGACGAATCAATTAAAGCAGGCTTTGAACTTTCAAAACTCGAAGGAATTATTCCAGCAATAGAGTCTGCTCATGCTTTGGCAGTATTGCCATATTTGAAAGCGGCTGAAAATGAGACAGTTGTTATCAATCTCTCAGGGAGAGGCGATAAAGACTTAGATACCTATATGAAGTATTTGTAGTACGACTAATTTTCTATTCCGTCAGAAACTCAAATGATAAAATGTAGTTTAAATACTATTAATCAACCTTTTAAACAAAGCAAAATAAATGAAAATCCTCCTTTTAGCCATTGCCATCGTGTCAGTTTCATTCATGTCAAATGCACAAACCAAAAAACAACCAACCAAAATGTTACGTCACGCTGTATTATTCAAATTCAAGGACACAAGTTCTCCCGAAGATATTAAGAAAGTAGAAGATGCTTTCAGAGCTTTACCAAGTAAAATCAAAGAAATTCAAAGTATAGAATGGGGAACAAACAATAGCCCAGAAAATCTTAATCAAGGTTTTACACACCTCTTTTTTCTAACTTTCAAATCAGAAGAAGGCCGTGCCGTATATTTGCCACACCCAGCACACAAAGCCTTCGGAGCAGTTTTAGGGCCACATCTCGATAAAGTTCTGGTACTTGACTATTGGGCAGGAAAATAAATGTGGAGCGAATCACTGGTTCGCCATAAAACATAGTCTTTTCAAAACAATAGCTTACCTCAAAATCATGAACAGAATTACCAAGCTTTTCTTGGAAAAGCCCAATAACGTACTAAATCTATACTTCACCGCAGGTTTTCCAAATCTAAACGATACAACAATAGTTTTGGAAGCCCTTCAAGAAGCAGGAGCCGACATTGCCGAAATCGGAATGCCTTACTCCGACCCCGTTGCCGATGGCGAAACCATTCAGCAATCAAATCAAACTGCTTTAGAAAACGGCATGAGCCTAAAAGTGCTGTTCCAACAATTAGAAGGAATAAGAGGTAAAGTTACAATGCCAATCATTCTGATGGGATATTTAAATCCAGTCGTACAATTTGGCATCGAAAACTTTTGCAAACAATGTCAAGAAGTAGGAGTCGATGGCGTAATTCTGCCAGACTTGCCAATGGATGAATATTATGAAGACTATAAAGCTACTTTTGATAAATACGGACTGCTCAATATTTTCCTGATTACCCCACAAACCTCTGAAGTTCGTATTCGTAGAATTGACGAAATTTCCAACGGCTTTATATATATGGTAAGCAGTGCCAGCGTTACAGGTGGAACTTCAGGCATTACCGACACCATGGAAACATACTTCAATCGTGTCAATGCCATGAATCTCAAGAATCCAAGACTCATCGGTTTTGGTATAAAAGACAATGCTACTTTCATCAAAGCCAGTCAATATGCAGCAGGTGCAATCATTGGTAGTCAGTTTATAAGAGTATTACAAAATACTGCAAATAAAAGTAGTATATATAATGATATAGTAAGCTATGTAAAATCCGTTAAAGGATAAAACAGTACATAAACCAAAGAGACGATGAAATTGTTGAAAATAGTATTTTTCGTTTTTATCAACTCTTTGGTTTTTTCACAAACTACTTTTAGGTCAAAAATTACGCTCTCGCCACACATCGGTATTGGCTGGGCAGTTCCACCCTTTATTAATGGAGGCATTAGTAATCTCATTCTTCGACCCAATTATTTCAAAAACAATATATTTGGTGCAATAGTTACATCGTCAGGTGACTCTCGACAAGTATATAAAATCACTAATACTTTAGGCATTGATGCAAATTATAGCCTAAACAAAACATGGTCGGCCAATATTGGAATCAACCGAGCTATGCACATCAATCTTCTTAATGACCCTGACCCCGTAAGAGTTTCCAGTACAACTCAATACAGCACCTGGATTTTTGCCTACAAATACACTTCTTTACTGATAGGCACAAGATATACTGACAACGAGCGATTTTTTCAATGCAATATTCATTATGCAGGAAATACAAAAGAAGCAATCGAAAATGATAATGGTGCAGGTGGCGGAGGATTGACAACAAATGGTAATGGTTTGGTGACGACAAGTATTTCAAAAAAAACAAGTACTATTATTATATCTCCCGAATACGGGGTTACAGGCGTAAGCTCATTCGACTTCCCGATGGAATTAAGCGTTGGACTTCATATACCAACCGCTGTTTTTTCAAAAGACAAATCAACTTTCATTAGGAATAATGCAAATGCTGGAGAAAATACCTTGCGTTTCACACAAGCAGCTCTATGGTTTAGGATTAGAGTTCCTATAACTATATGGACAAAAAAACCAAAACAAATCAAACAACCAGTTTTAAAAGATGAGAAAATTATACCGACACCCACCAAGTCGGTTGATTATGGAGGCAAAAAAGTAACAACAGGCGAAAAGATAATTTTAAAAAGCATACAATTCGAGCAAGCAAAAGCAATTTTAACACCAGCTGCTATGAGCGAGCTCGACGGAGTACAAAAACTTATGGAGCAATCATCAACCATGGTAATCGAAATCATTGGTCATACTTCCGATGAAGGTGATAGAAACAGCAATATCGAACTATCATTAAATAGAGCAAAAGCCTGCAAAGAATATCTTGTAAAACAAAGGATCAAATCCAATCGTATTAAAGTAAGAGGTATGGGACCCGATTCTCCAATCTCCCGTATTGATAAAGCTCAAAATCGTCGAGTAGAAATGCAAATCATCAAGATGTAGCAACGTAGAACGAGTTTCCTAATTCATTACAGGCCTATTCCTTTTGGGTAAAGTATTTAAATGCTATTTATTTACAGGACAATAGGAAGAACTTGTTGTATTTTTTGGTTGGGTATAATTTGTAATAGGTTGATACTAAGGAAGTCATTGAATTGGGGTAATAAGTATTTTCAGAGGTGGTATTGTATTTTTAAAAAAGGTTCTTACCTTTGCACTCCCAAACAGAAAGAGCAATAGACCGAGCGTTACGGAGCAATAGCATGGTAAACGGAGTTAATTAAAATAGGAGTTAGGGATTAATGATAATAGTAAGACGACCGAGCGTTACGGAGCAAGAGCATGGTAAACGGAGTTAATTAGGATTAGAAATAAAGGTAAAATAAAGT
>NZ_JAYWCU010000122.1:0-5194 GCF_043780375.1 Emticicia sp.
TATTAGACTTCCTGCGAAAGTATTTTAAGTCGAAAAACACCATCTTTTCGGCTACAAATTGAGTAAATTTTTCAACCGTAGCGGTGCTATGCTTTCAAAATTTTCTCGATTTTCGCTTGAAAATCTACTATTTTTCAATCATAAAACACTTTCGCAGGAAGTCTATTCTTTTTTCAAGGAAGATAAATTTTTAATATGTTTTTTATCAAATTTCAACAACAACCGCCGCCATCATAAAACCAAGTTGAATCTGAAATAAAAATATCATTTCTGCCCAAGTTATCCAAAGCACCTGCCGTTTTATCGCAAATTGCCAAAGGTTGATTTTGGAGTAATATATGACCAGCATTATCGTCAAAACAATCGTCATTACCGAAATATATAGCAGTTTTGCCAGTAAATACGCAAGGTCCATCGGCGGGCATTGGGTCTTTTATGGCACAAACTTCTACCGATTCGATGTATATTAAATCGTCAGTAGGGTAGTGGTTTGGCGAAAGCACACGGTAAGCACGTTTGGCACGAATTTCGACCGTTCCGAAACCTACATCAGTAATCATTTTGATGTATTCTTTCAATGTAATCGAGCCTGTCAAACATAAAGCTCGTAAACGCTCATCGTTTCGCAATTCATCCGACATTTCTTGCTCACAAGTTGGGTCAGACATTACGAGTTTTCCACGTGGTTTTAGCACTCGGTACATTTCTGCTAAGGCCAATTTAAGGTCTTCAGCTTTAAATATATTGAACAAACAGTTTTGGGCTGCAACGTCAATGGTTTCATCATCTACTGGCAAACTAAGGGCATTTCCTTTACGAATATCAATAAAATCTTTCTCGAACCAGTCATTCAGACGTTTAGCTTCATTCATGTTTTCTTTGCAAGCTGCCAACATTTCGTCCACGATGTCAATACCTACAACGCCACCTTTTTGACGATTAAAATAGGAGAATTGGAGTAACTCCATGCCTCCACCTACGCCTACATACAATATTGTTGGATTATTGACTAAATCACGGGGATTAACGGTGCTTCCGCAACCATAATTCATTTCCTGCATGATTTTTGGCATTGTCAAGCCTGGCAAAGCCCAAATAGGGGTGGTTGTGCAACACAAGCCTACATCGGGTTTTTCGGCTGCTTGTTTGTAAACATCAATTGTAGTTTCTAAGTAACTTTCCATTTTAATCTAATAAGTAAATGAGTGATTTAATGCCCCAATGGAGCTAAATGAGTGAATATTTTTTCAGATTAACATTCACTAAAAACTGATAATTGTTTAAGCCACTTCACCACCGCACGAGCTACCCGCCCCCGCTGTGCAACCGTAGCAATGCTGATTTACGATAACTGAGCGATTTGTCAATTCTTCGTAGTCAAAATCTCTTAAATGTTGGGCTTTTGCAGCAACTTTTAGGTCAAGCATTTGGTTAAAATCACAGTCGTACAAATAACCGTCCCAACCAATTGAGAGCGTATTTCGGCACATTACATTGACCGCCGCCACAGGATTGTAGGCTTCTACTATTTTGTCCATATATGCTCCATAGTTGCCGCTGACAAGTAAATAATCAAGAAAACGACTGATTGGAATATTGGTAATGGCAAAAAGTGAGTTGAAATCTATGTTGAATTTTGTTTTCAATACTCGTTTGAATTCTTTTTCTAAACTTACTTGTCCTGCTGGCAAAAATGCCCCCGATGGATTATAAACCAAGTTGAGATTTAGTCCTGTTCCTTCGATACCATAACCTACTTGATTAAGCATTTGTAATGCCTTTATTGAATCATCAAAAACACCATCACCACGTTGAGAATCGGTGCGTGAAGCACTCGTAGCCGGCAATGAAGAAACGACTTCAATTTTGTGTTTTTTGAAGAATTGAGGTAAATCGTGGTATTTTGGATTTGCCAAAATGATGGTCAGATTACAGCGAACGATAATTTTTATATCGCTATCAACGGCACGAATACCTTCAATAAACCACCTAAAACTATTATTCATTTCAGGAGCTCCACCCGTCAAATCTAATGTCGAAAATTTGTGTTTTTTCAAGATGTCAATACAAAGTTGCATCGTTTCTTGGGTCATAATTTCCTTACGGTCAGGACCTGCATCCACGTGGCAATGTTTACAAACTTGGTTGCACATTTTGCCAACATTTATCTGAAAAATTTCTAGTTTTGTTGGTTTTAATGGAAATAAGCCAATATCCTCCAATTTCTCACGAAACAGCGGAAGTTTTTTGCCAATTTTTACTTCGTCATTCAATACCTTTAACTGAAATGCCGACTCGCCCAATTCATTTTTTTGAGCTTTTAATGATTTTACTGGATTCATTAATCAATGTTGAATGAGTGAATGATAGAATGATAGAATGATAGAATGTGTGAAAATCTTGATACAAAATAGTTTTTTAAAAAAATCTACGTTTGTTACAGTAGTCTTTAATTATTTACTCGTTGTATCATTCACTCATTCAATATTATTTTTTACATCATTAATTCTTTTGCTTTATTTATCATTTGAACACTGTGCACCAGGGTTACACCTGCAGCAAGGGCGGCGGTTACGTGAACAGCTTCCATCAATTCGTCTTCTGAGCAACCCTTGGCAATAGTATCTGAGGTGTAGGCATCAATGCAATATGGGCATTTGAGGGCGTGAGCTACTGCAAGAGCAATCAATGATTTTTCTCGTTCGCTCAAAGCTCCATCTTTAAAAGTTTCGCCATAATAATTGAAAAATTTTGCTGCTAAATCTTTTCCACCAAATTCACCAATTTTACCAAATTTTGCAAGGTCGTCGGGGTCATAATATGTTTTCATAAATAATTGATTATTAGGTGTTTATATGTGTTTTTAACTATTTCTTTAAAAGCAATATCCGTTTTATAAATCATTGTAATTTCCTGCAAGCCTTCAAGTATATTATCAAGGTCAAAAGCATTCTCTTCCATCAATGGATAGATAAAAATATGCTCATGATTTAAGGCTCGCATTGCATGATTGGTGAAATCAATTGAAACTTGTCCGTGATACCAAATTGTGATTTTTCACCAATACTTTCAATATAGACTTCTACACTTCTGACTGGTTTGCGAGTGAGTAAATCATTGACATTTACTTCTAATTGTTCTTGAGCTAATGTTGAAAATGCGTAAAAAAAAGATATAAATAGTAGTATTTTTTTCATAACATTTTCTTTATGAGTGCTATAATTGAATAAAATTTTACTATGGTAATAGCCAGTATAGATTGAAAACCTATATTGTTTTACTGATAGAAAATGGGGAATTCAATAAACAGGGGGTGCTCGAAGAGAAGAAAATCTAATTAACTGATTATCAAATAGATAGGAGTAGTTGTAGGTATTTCTTGATAAAGATTTCTCAATAAATTGAAGTAAAAACCTAATAAAAAACCTTGAAGAAGAATAGTTTTGTAATTCTTCAAAAGTATGTATATCGGCAAGAGTTTCAATAGCTATAATTCTTTGTTGAGCATATTGTTTAATATAACTCGCTAACATTTTTCCACTTTGCCAAGCGAGCTTCTCGAAGGTTTCGGAATTAAATGTATTTTTTGAAATTCCGAGTAAATAAACACCACCACGCTCGTCGGGGCCAATTACCGTATCGTTTGTTTGTAGTTTTTCGGCGGCATCTAAAATTTGTGTTTTGTTAAGAGCAGGGCAATCGTTTCCAACACAAATTACTTTTTCAAAACCTTTATTAAAAACTGCTTGAATAGCTGCTGAAAGTTGTTTACCGAAATTACTTTTATTTCCTAAGATTAATTGATTTGAATAAAAAACAGGAAGATTTGTTGAACCAGATGTACGACCAACAAAACTATTTAATCGACTGAATACTAAACGATTAACTCCTAAGTTTTTCGTAGGAGTTAAAGTCTTTCGAGAAGCATCTTTTGATAGATCTTGAACGAAAATTAATATAGCAGTCGAATTTTTCAAACAATTAATAAGGTTTTACACATATATACGAAGAAAATTGATACTTAGATTTTAATAATGGCTATTTAAAACTCCTTCAATTTGGTCGACTGTATACAGATGAATAAAAGCTTTTTTATTTAAAGTTGTGCTTTCATAATAATCGACATTTATTCTTTCTTAGGTTGTAATCGAAACATGGTAAAAAAACGCAATGTTTTTTTTATTTTGTGCAAATTACAACTCCATACTAGTAAACAATAAAAGATTCTATTTTGTTTAAAATAGAATCTTGTAGCAAAAAAAAAGTTCTTTTTGAAAGTTTCACAGGTAATATTTCATTGTTTTTCAATTATGCTTTCACTTTTCCCCAACCCATAGTCGAAACCATCCAATCGGGTAAGGGTTTTTTGGTTTTTCTTTTTTTAAGATTCAAATACCAACCAATTCTTTTCAAGATAGGCACTCGGTGTGTTTCCACAAATTCAATAAGTGTGCCATCGGGGTCTTCCAAATAGGTAAAACGTCCACCAGCTTCGCCCATATCAAAAGTTTCACCGCTATCAACAGTAAAAGGATACCCATTTTCGGTACATCTTTTTTTCAAAGCATCCATGTCGAGGGTATCGAAGCATAAATGAATAAAACCTAAATCGCCCCAACTTCTGCCTTCAAATATTGTTTTTGGTGTACTGTCAAGAGCTTGCACGAGTTCGATTTCCACATTTCCAAGCAGACGGCTAAATGCTCCCGTATTATTCATCGGTTTACGAAGAAGTACTCTACGAAAACGTTTTTTATTGGCATTCAATTCTTTAAAATCTTCAAAAGTACCAGTTTTGTCATAGGCTAACTCACTGATTTTCAACACATTCTGATACAGATTTAAGGCTTTGTCAATATCACTTACACCAATCACAACACCTACGATTCCTCCAGTCAGGCTATCGGTTGGGCGAAACCAAGAGTCATCTTGAACCACCTGAAGCTGATTTCCATAATTATCGGTTAGCCAAGAATAGGGCTTGTTTTCGGGAGAGGTAGTGGTCTTAATTTGTTGATTATCAGCAAATTGTGAAATGTTAGAGCATTTTATTTTTACGGCAAAAATACCTAAATCCCCAATTTTTGCTTCAAACTCGGCTGCAAGTGGCTCAGGGCGATTCGATTGCCATATTTCTGCACCACCACCACCAGCCATATTCAAAGCTAAAATCGCTCTACGTTGCCGAATGTTG
>NZ_JAYWCU010000123.1:0-31035 GCF_043780375.1 Emticicia sp.
TAGCAATCAATGCACTTTTAAAGTCTTCGAGAGTATATTGCTTGATTCTGAAAATACCACTAAACCAATTATACTTAAACTCATCGAGGCTATCATAAAAATAAAAATACAAAGCAGTTAGAAAGAGAGGCAAAGTAAAGCCAAGTATGGCAAGAAAATGTTGTCTGAGATTGGCGTTGGTAAAAAATATAAGTGAGGCAACTCCCCAAAATATAAAAATCATTGAAGGTTGGTGAAACAAAACAGCGATTCCGATGTAAAGTCCAACTTCAAACACTTCATCAGAAACCCCTTCACGGCGTTCCATCTGCTTTATCAATTTATTAAATGCAAAAAGCAAAAAGGTCGTCGAAAGTAAAACAGGTGAGAGCTTTGTCATATCAAAAGAAAGGCTCATCAGCAATACATAAATAAGTCCAGGGGCATAATTTTTTTCGAGATACGTTTGGCGTGTATTACAAACAAAAGTGAAGTAAAGTGCTTGAAAATAGGTAATTAGTATAGCAACAAACTCATAAGCCGACTGACTTCTCCCAAACGAAACATCAATTAACCAATAGACAAATGCTGACAAAGGACCAACGTTTGTCCAAAGTTCTTTGTATAAAAAGCTACCGCTATGTATCTTTTCACCGACTATCATCCACTCCAATTCGGGTAAAAGAATGGGTAATTTATCGCCAAAAAAAGGAAGCTTAATGATTAAAACAAGCAAAAGCAGCGAAAAAATATGGAATAAAGAGTTTAATCTGAAAAATGTTAGCAAGGCAGTAAAATTTAGTATTCAGTACAAAGTTATGAAAAAAGTATTTGATGTAAGAAACTTTACTTTATTTAACCCGAAAAAATGCGGATATTTGTGGAAATAATGATGAATGAGTGAATAATAGAATGAGTGAACAAATCTTTTGTGTAAATAGTTAGGTTTATTTTTATTATATCATTCACCCATTCTAACATTCAAAATTAGTTTAAAATGGAAACGAAAAGACAAAGACAGGTAGCAAAGGTTATTCAGAAAGATTTAGGAGAAATCTTTCAGCGTGAAATGAGAACAGCATTTGATGGAGCATTTGTAACGATAACTGACGTAAAAACCACACCAGATTTAGCAATCGCAAGGGTTTATATGAGTTTTATGTTGACAAAAGACAAAGAAGGTCTTTTGCAAATTATTAGAGAAAATACTAAAGTGATTCGAAATCACTTGGCAGAAAGAGTACGTCATCAGTTCAGAATAATACCTTTTCTGCAATTTTATATTGATGATACGGCAGAATATGCACAGAAAATGGATGCACTTTTTGCAAATATTGTTATTCCACCTGCATCTGTGGAGGGAGAATAATCAAAATATTCGATGTTTATAGTATTTAGTTTTTACTATTGACAGTACAATAACATTAAAAATTTCAAACCTTTGAACTTATCATTATTAATAGCCAAACGTTATTTTTTTTCTAAAAAAAAGAAAAGTTTTATCAATTTTATTTCCATCATTTCGATGTTGGGGATAGGTGTTGGTACGATGGCTTTGGTAATTGTTTTATCGGTTTTTAATGGTTTAGAAGATTTGAATAGACAGATTTTTAAATCTTTTGACCCCGATATTAAAATTTCGGCTCTTATTGGGAAAAATTTTGTCTTAGAAAATGATAAGATTACAAAAATCAAGCAGTTACAAGAGGTTGCCTTTGTAACCGAAGTGATTCAAGATAATGCCTTGGTGAAATATAATAATTCACAAATGGTTGTTAATCTAAAAGGAGTTGATGATACATTTCAAAATCATAGTCGTTTAAAAGAATCTTTGGTTGAGGGAAATTTTGTTTTATCTAAAGATAGTACAAATTATGCTTTTATAGGCGGAAACGTATATGTTGCCTTAAACATTTCATTGCAAAATATTATTGAACCACTTGAAATATGGTATCCCAGAAACAATAAAACCATTTCACTTAATCCACAAGATAATATTAATGCCTTAATTATCAATGTTTCGGGGGTTTACTCTTTAGAACAATTTCATGATGATTTTGTGTATGTACCTTTGGCATTTGCCCAACAGCTGACCGAATATGGCAATAAACGAACTGCGTTAGAAGTACAGTTAAAGCCAAATGTAAACGTTGAAAAAGCACAAAATGACATAAGAAATATCTTTGGTGAAAAGTATTTGATTCAGAATCAAGATGAGCAAAATGCTACTTTATTTAGAGCCATTAAATGGGAAAAGTTATTCATTTTTGTAGCTTTACTGTTTATTATTGGCATTGCGTCATTCAATATTTTCTTTTCACTGACAATGCTTGTCATTGATAAAAAAGACGATATCAAATCTCTTTCAGCGATGGGAGCCGATGCGACGTTAATTAAGAGAATATTTTTTAGTGAGGGAGCAATTATTTCTTTTATAGGGGCAATTGTCGGGTTATTTTTAGGTGGCTTGATTTGCTATTTACAAGAAAAATATGGCTTGATAAAAATGGGTATGCAAAGTGCAATAATTGATGCTTATCCTGTAAAAATGAATTTTTCAGACTTTGTTTTAACTGCTTTCGCCATGATAATTATTACACTTGTTGCATCTTATTTGCCAGCACAACGAGCAGCAAAAATTTCGTAAGTGATTCTAAAAATATTTACCTATCAACGAGCATTTTTTAAAGACTATCATCTTACTGCTTTTGACAATATTTTGACTAACCCCAAATGAACAAATACCTAAAAACTGCTATTTTGCTTTTAGTTTTTTCTCAGATTGATGCCCAGAACATTGCGTATCGACCGAATGAACTTCTCGCTTTATCAAAGCGTTGGATTTTGGTTAATAATAAAATTGATAAAAATGAGATATTTTTGACTTCCTATAAAACTTCAAAGCTCAAAGCCAATACGTTCGTGATGAGTTTTGTATCGGGAGGGAAAATAGAATATGATTATGAAACCAATTTTTCTTTCAAATCTGATACTCGTATTGAGTTTTTGGACATTGTTACAGATGAATCTTCGTGGGAGTTTGACTCACTCAACAACCAAATTTCGTTGACTATTAAAGGCGGCTATTCGAGTCTTGAAGATTTTAAATTTAAACGGAGTTATAAAATTGAGCGTATCTCAGATGGTTTTATATTACACAAAGTTGGAGAAGAGTTTTATGAAGATTTAAAACAAAAAGCCCGAACAGAAAAAATCCAACTCGCTCTACTTAAAAAAAATGAAACCGCTGTTCAAATTAAACAAATAGTTTCTGAAAAACAACATATTGCCCAAGCAATAGTTGTTGTTGATAATGTGGCTCAAAAAGACCCAAATACCCAAGTAAATACTGCTAACTTATCTACGTTAACTACTTCAACAATCGTAGAAGTTAAACCAGTTGAAGCTAAAATTACTCCAGTTATAGTGGTAGATTATGCTGCTCTAAGCAAAGACTTGTTAGATAAGTCGAAACGTTGGATGTTGGTCAAGAATAAAATCGAAAGAAACGATATTTTCTTGACAATTTATGATGAATCGAAACTGACAATCAATAATTTAATTATGAGCTTCGATACTGAGGGAAAGATAGCCTATGATTACGAAAGTGACCCGAAAGTTAGAATTTGTGCAGGAGTAGATTTTTTGGATATTGACACTGACGAAACTTCATGGGAATATAATGCCGAAAGAAATATTGTTACGCTGACGCTAAAAGGCGGCTATGCAAGTCTTGATGATTTTAAATTTAAGCGAGACTATTGGGTCGAAACTGTTGAAGATGGGTATATTTTACGGAAATTAAAAGAATATTATTTTACTGATTTTCGTAAACCAATGAAGAATGAGAAGAAATTAAGCCATTAAAAATAATTTACAATTTACAATTGCAAAGTGTTGATGTTTAAGTGTTTATACTGAAATTCTTTTTCGTTAAAATCGTCAATTCTATGTAGTTTAGCCATAAAAATTTGTCAATATAGAAATAATGAAGTCTCATCATTTATTGTTTTTTTTATGCCTTCCGTTTGCTTCCTTTTCTCAGCAGCAAGGCAAAATTATTCCTTCACAGGGCAATTATAACGCCGAGCGTACCAAGAAAAATGATTTGATTCATACTAAACTTGAACTCAAACCTGATTGGACGAAACAAACACTTTTAGGTTTAGCTACAATTACTTTCAAACCTCATTTTTATGAGCAAAATTTTCTTGAATTAGATGCTAAAGGCTTTGATATTCAGGACATTACTATGCAAAATAAGCCTTTAAAATATGATTATGACAAACGTATTTTGAAAATTGATTTAGGTAAAACTTTTACAAGAAAAGATACGCTAACGGTTCAAATAAAATATATTGCTAAGCCCAACGAATTGCCTGTTAACGGAAGTCAAGCCATTACGGCCGACAAGGGGCTTTATTTTATTAATGCTGACGGCTTGGAACATGACAAACCACGCCAAATTTGGACGCAAGGGGAAACTGAAGCCAACTCTTGTTGGTTTCCTACCATTGATTCACCTAATCAGAAAATGACGCAAGAAATATTCTTAACGGTTGATAATCAAAGTTTTATAAGTCTTTCCAATGGTAAGTTGATTTCCTCCAAACAAAATGCTGACGGCACAAGAATAGATTATTGGAAGCAAGATAAACCCGCTTCGCCATATTTAACTATGATTGCCTTAGGAGAGTTTAAAAAAGTGGTTGACCCCAATTTTAAAGGTTTTGAGGTGAGTTATTATGTTGAGCCCAAGTTTGAGAAATATGCTTTCAATATTTTTGGTCGCACGCCAGAGATGATTAAGTATTTTGAGAAAATTTTGGGTGTTAAATTTCAATGGGATAAATATGCTCAAATTGCTGTAAGAGATTACGTTTCGGGTGCAATGGAAAATACGTCGGCTACAGTTCATGGCGATTTTATACAAAAAGATAAAAATCAATTAGTTGATGATAATGATGATGGAGTAATTGCCCACGAATTGTTTCATCATTGGTTTGGCGATTTGGTTACCTGCGAATCGTGGGCAAATTTGCCCTTGAACGAAGCCTTTGCTAATTATGCTGAGTATTTGTGGATGACTCAAAAATATGGAAGAGATGAAGGCGATTTGGTTGCTTACAACGCCTTACAACAATATTTTGCCGAAGCACAAGAAAAACAAGAGCCTCTTATTCGCTATCATTATTTAGAAAAAGAAGATATGTTTGATTCACATTCTTATGCTAAGGGTGGTCGAATTTTACAATTATTGAGAAGTCAAGTTGGTGACGAGGCATTTTTTGAGTCATTGAGGCAATATCTAACTAAAAATGCTTTCAAAAACGCCGAAATTGATGATTTAAGAATAGCTTTTGAACAAGTTACTGGAGAAGATTTACATTGGTTTTTTGACCAATGGTTTATGAAATCTGGACATCCTGTACTGCAAATTTCGCAGGATTTTGTTGATGGAAAAATAAAATTGAAGATTAAGCAAATTCAGGATATAACCTATTCTACAATATATCGGTTGCCTTTGAAAGTAGCTATTTTAGCTGATAATCAAAAGATTATATACGAGATTTTGCTTGAAAAAGCCGAACAAATATTTGAATTTGTATCGAAATCAGCTCCAAAAATGGTGCTTCTCGACCCCGAAAATATTTTAGTGGGTAAGATTGAGCATAAGAAATCGAAAGATGAATTGATTGAGCAATTTTATAATTCAGACCATATTGCTACAAAGTTGAATGTTTTGGAAACGCTTACCTTTATTCCAGAAGACGATAGTACTGCTTATAATCCTCCTGCCGATAAAGCGATTAGAAAATTATTGATTGATGCAACAAAAGATAAATTTTGGCGAATACGCCAGTTTGCTGTACAGAAATTATTCAATTACGATGGTGATGATTTTTTGGAAGTTGAACGTGCGTTGCAATATTGTATTCAGAATGATGAACGTTCGTATGTACGTGCAGATGCAATTTTAGCTGTAAAAGGCTTCCAAAATTCACAAAATGACAAACTTTTTCGTCAAGCTTTAAATGATTCTTCTTACACGGTTCAAGCGGCTGCCATTGAAGCTATTTTGTCAAATCGCCCGCCAGATGCTGTCGAATTAGCCATGAAATTTGATACTTCTACCAATCCTAATATTTTTGCAGCGGTTGCTAATTATTTTGCCGATGAAGCTTCCCCTGAGCGATTTGTATGGTTTGAAAATCATTTAAAAAACATGAAAGGGAGTGATTTATACCAAGTTTTGGGTATATTTGGTACATATTTGGTAAAATCTCAGCCCGAAATTCAACTTAAAAGTTTGCCGTTATTGACTCAAATTTCAACGAAAGATTCGCAATGGTATGTTCGTTTTGCAGGAGTTCAAACTTTAGCATTAATTGACGAAAATAAAGAGGTAAAAAAAGCAATAAAAAACATAGTAGCGGCCGAAAAAGATGTCCGTTTACAGAAAATTTATGAGCAATTTAAGGATTTTTAGAAAAAAAGTATTTATTACGGCTTTGAATAAAAATTGCCTTTCAAAGAAATAATAATCGGATTTTTGCTAAAAATTCCATTAACTTCAATTTCTTAAATAAACCCTAAAATTAAAATGAACACTTCTATTAGAGTAAAATTAATGGTCATGATGTTTCTCCAATTTTTTGTTTGGGGAGCATGGTATGGTCAAATGAGTAAGTTTCTTTTTACCCAACTCAATGCCACAGGCGACCAAGTTGGTAATGCTTATATGGCTTTTTCGATAGCAATGCTTATTTCTCCTTTCTTTGTTGGAATGATTGCTGATCGCTATTTTTCTGCACAAAAAGTATTAGGAGTTTTGAATCTTCTTGGAGCTGTGATTTTGTATTTTATAACTCAAATTGATGATGCAGGAAATTTCTTTTGGTACATTTTGGTCTATTGTTTAACATTTGCTCCAACAATTTCGCTGACTACTTCAATTGCGATGAGGCATATTACAAGTCCTGAGAAAGATTTTCCTTCAATTAGAGTTATGGGAACTGTTTCTTGGATAGTTGTTACAAATATTATTGGTTTTATGGCTGTGGGCGATAAATCAACAATATTTCAGATCGCAATGTTTGCCGCAGTTGTTCAAGGTTTGTTCAGTTTTCTTTTACCTGAGACACCTCCAAAAGTTTCTACTGAAAAGCCGAGTTTTGCTCAAATTCTTGGAGCAGATGCTTTTGCTTTGTTTAAAGATAGGTCATTTACAATATTTTTTATTGCTTCAGTTTTGATTTGTATTCCCTTATCATTCTATTATTCGATGGCAAATCCTTCTTTAACTGATTCTGGAATGACAAATGTTGAGAATAAAATGTCGCTTGGACAAGCATCTGAAGTGATTTTTATGCTTTTGATACCTTTTGCTTTTCAAAAATTTGGCGTAAAATGGATGTTGGCAATTGGTTTAGTTGGCTGGATAATTCGTTTTATTTGTTTTGGTTATGGTGATGCTGTAACCAGCGAATGGGTATTATATTGTGCGATATTGTTGCACGGTGTTTGTTTTGATTTTTTCTTTGTTACGGGGCAAATTTATACAGATAATAAGGCAGGTGTCAAGATAAAAGCCCAAGCACAAGGACTAATTTCGTTGGCAACTTATGGCATCGGAATGGCTATTGGCTCAAAATTGGCTGGATATGTAACCGATATTTATACCATTGACGGCGTTAAAAACTGGACTTCAATTTGGATGATTCCTGCCGCAATTGCTGCCATAGTTTTGGTGCTTTTTGTGTTGATTTTTAAGGATAATACCAAAGTGAAAGTGTAAACAGTTTTCAGTCTTTAATTGGCAGTTTTCAGTATTATTGTATTGAAAACTGCCAATTTTTTATAGAAGTTCGCTCATTGAAAACTATCTACTGAAGACTTTTTAAGACTTTTCTACTCCTTTTCTATAGGCTTTGCCATACTTTTTCTTCATTTCGGCATCGTGGTTTCTTCTTACATTTACCTTTTTGTTTTTCTCTGATTTTTCGTGAAAAGCAGCACCAACATTTTCTTTTTTTACTATTTTTAGAACAATATTTTTCATCTGAACTTGTGGTTTTTCATGTTCAGTCAATAAATCCGAAATCTCAATATTTTTTGGCAATTTCTTCATCGGAATTTGATAATTCATCAAACTCTCAATATTTTCCTGCTGCTCTTTGTCTTTTTCAGTAACAAATGTAATAGCAATACCTTTTTTGTCAATTCTTCCTGTTCGTCCGATGCGGTGAATATAATTTTCAGGCACCTCAGGAATGTCAAAATTAATAACATGCGACACTTCCGCAATATCTAAACCACGAGCAATAATATCAGTTGCAATCAAAATGCGGATTTCGCCATTTTGAAATTCTTTGACAGTATTAAATCGATTGTTTTGAGCTTTGTTTGAGTGAATTACACCAATTTCATTCGGAAACTTTTTGTCTAATTGCTGAAACAAATCATCGGCTAATTGCTTGGTTGCTGTAAAAATCAAAACTTTGCTCATATCAGTATTTTGACTGAATAAAAGCTCTAAAAAGTTTACTTTTGTGTAAAAATTAGGCAGAATATAGGCAGTTTGAGCTATATTTTCGAGCGGACTACCCGATGGTGCAGCCTCAATTCGGACTGGACTATTGAAATAAGTATCAATCAACACTTCTACATCTTCGGTCAGCGTTGCCGAGAACATCAAGTTTTGTCTTTTAGGAGGAAGTAAATCTAAAACGACTTTTAATTGGGCACGAAAACCAAGATTTAACATTTCATCTACTTCATCGATTACGAGTCTTTTGATAGCTTTTGTCTTTATCACACCATTTGTCATCAAGTCAACTAATCTGCCAGGCGTTGCTACCAAAACATCAACACCTTGTGCAATTTCAGCAACTTGAGGTTTCATATTGACCCCACCATAAACTCCAACGACCGAAAGTGTCATGTAAGTTGTTAGCTTTTTTACTGATTCGACCACTTGCACAACTAATTCACGAGTGGGAACAATGATTAAAAGCTGAGGTAATTTATCTTTGGAAAATTGAAATTGTCGAAGAGAAGGAAGTAAATAAGCATACGTTTTTCCTGTGCCTGTTTGGGCAATTCCACATACATCTTTGCCTGACATCACCACAGAAAATACTTTTTGCTGAATGGTCGTTGGATTTGTATAACCCAAGTCATTTAAAGCATTTAAGAGCGATTTATTAAGATTTAATTCATCAAAAGTCATAAGAAAAAAATACGAGCGGTTCGCCGCTACGATTAGGAATTATGAATTACGAATGTGGTTTTTGCTTTGAAATAATTTATACAAAAATCTTGGCATTTTTTTCATTGAAAATTCAATAATATCAATTAATTTATGAACAAAGGTACGCTATTCTTTCAGAACTACTCTCTAAATTTCAATGCTTCTATCACTTTCATTCTCGAAACCACAAAAGTTGGAATCGTGATAACCGCCAAAACCAACAAAATCGTTATGAGATTTATCAATAAAATTATGCCCCAATCAAAATCAATTGGTACATAATTCATGTAATAACTTTCGGCTTCGAGAGGTATCACTCGGTGAAAAAATTGAATCCCACAAAGTCCAAGTCCGATAAAATTTCCGATGATAATTCCTTTTATAATTATTGTTAATCCATTGAATATAAATATTTTACGGATTTTTGAGTTGTCAGAACCTAATGCTTTAAGTAAACCAATCATGGGAGTTCGTTCCATCATCATTACTAACAAAACCGAAATCATATTGAAACTTGCCACAACCAAAATTAGAGCCAAAATAACAATGATATTTCTATCCATTAAGTTAAGCCAATCGAAAATGGCAGGAAACATTTCGGTAACTTTTGTTACTTGCATATCCTGATCGATGTCGTCAAAAATTCGTTTGGCAGCGGGGTTTAATTGATCAAAATTATTCAAGAAAATCTCATAATGGCCAGTGGTTTGATTGTCCCAATCATTCATTTTTTGAACTAAGTTCAAATCACCCAATATAAAACTTTTGTCGAATTCTTCCAAACCAGTATCATAAATACCCACAACTTTTACTTTTCTGATACGTGGAGGGTTTTGAATAAAATAGATAAAAACTTCGTCAGAAAGTTTGATTTTTAGTTGCGTAGCAATTTTCCGACTTATAATTATTTCACTGGAATAAGTAGAGTCTTGAAAATTAATCTTTCGTCCTTCAACCAAATTTTCTGAAAAATTCTGCCAATCATAATCTTTTCCTACTCCTTTTATCACAATGCCTGCCAATTCTTCCGACGATTTAAGCATCCCAGCTTTGTTGGCAACAGCTTGTACGTGCCTAATTTGAGGGTTTTTTCTATAATTTTGATAAAATTTTGTATTTATTGGCATCGGAGTTTCCTCAAACGACTGATTCAATGTAATTTTGCTGACTTGAATATGTGAACTCAGGCTAAAAAGTTTGTCTTTGATGGTGCGTTTGAAGCCAATCAAAATGCTAAACGATACAATCATAACCGCCAAACCGATGGCAATGCTTGCCACACCAATTTTTGTAACCGTGGAAGTAAAGGAGGTAGATTTAGTTTTTTGAATACGTTGAGCAATAAAACGAGGTAAATTCATTGGGTATTTTAAATATTGAACGCTATTTCAGGAATTAAGTATTTTTTACAAAACTATCATTTTTTAGTTTCACAATTTATATATTTTCTGTAAAATAGAGAAGCTCTGACCAGAACTCATAATTATGAATAAAAAAACAAAACAATTTCTTTTCAAAATCTCCTTACTATTTCTATTGACTTGGGGTATAATTGAAGTTCTTTATGACTTCAATCCTTATCAAAAACACGACCTTGAAAACTCCTACACGGCTACAATCATTGATAAATATGCTCGGCTACAAAGCCTAAAATCTCCCAAAATTGTTTTGATTGCTGGGTCAAATTTTGCTTATGGTATAAATAGCAAAATGATTGAAGACTCTCTGCACAAGCCTGTAGCCAATATGGCGATGCACTATGATTATGGCACAGATTTTATGTTGCAACAAATTACACCCGAATTACACAAAGGCGATACCGTAATAATGGGTTTTGAATACATTATTTCAAGTGGAGGCAATTTTAAAGAAAAAATATTGATGACCAATCTATTTCCAAAAGCAAAAGATTGGTTTTCTTACAAAGTAAACGATGATGAGTTGAAAAAAAATAATATTTTGGTTAAAACATTTCCCGCAACCATTGTTTTTTTTTCTGGTATAAATAGGGTAATTTGCTATATTGGTGAAAATACACAAGTAAGGGTTTCGTCATTTCGGCTTACACTTGAAAGACTATTTAAGGGAAAATCTGCCGAAGCAAGTGTTGCCGATACAACGAATATTTTCTTTAGAAAAGCCATCAATCAATATGGTGATTTGATAAGCCATTTCAATAATCCAAGAGTTAATCCTATTCCAAGATCAATAATCAACGATAAAGTAAGTTTCATGAAGCCCATTGCGAATATGAATGCTTTCTACGAAAAAATGCAGAAAATAGGAGTGAAGGTATTTTATGTTTATCCATCTTATGCTGAATCTTCTTTTCAATTCGACAAAGAAATTATTGAAAAATTACAGACTGCATTAGAAAATGATGCTCGTTTTCCTATTATTGGCAAACCCGAAGACTTTGTTTATGCCGATAGTTTGTGCCAAGACATGGTTTATCATTTGAATGTTAAAGGGCGAGATATTCGCACCCAACAACTAATAGAAAAGGTAAAAGAAAATAAATTAGTCAATAGCAGATGAAATAGTGAGTTTTTCAATCTCATATCTCATATCTCATATCTCAAATCTAAATGCTTTTTAATTCAATAGAGTTTGTCATTTTCTTTCCAATCGTTACGCTTGTTTACTTTGTTTTGCAGCACAAGCATCGTTGGTGGTGGTTATTGGCATCGAGTTGTGTTTTTTATATGGCTTTTAGACCAGAGTATCTACTGATTCTGGGCTTCACTATTGTTGTCGATTATTATGCAGGACTACTCATCGAAAAGTCAGAAGGAAAGCAGCGGAAGTGGTATTTAATTATGAGTTTGGTTGCCAATATTGGCGTTTTAGCTTTTTTTAAATACACCAATTTTGCTATTTTTGCTTTGGCTCAGGCAGATATTGCCCATTATAAATTATTAGATTTTGTATTACCTATTGGCTTGTCGTTTCATACTTTTCAAGCCATGAGTTATACGATTGAAGTTTATCGTGGAAAACAGAAAGCTGAACGACATTTTGGATTGTATGCACTTTATGTGATGTTTTATCCGCAGTTGGTAGCGGGGCCAATTGAGCGACCTCAAAATGTTTTGCCGCAGTTTTATGAAGTGAAAGTGTTTGATTATAAGCGTGTTGTTAGCGGATTGCAGCTCATTGGTTGGGGGCTTTTCAAGAAAGTTGTCATAGCCGACCGCTTAGCAATTTTTGTTAATCAAGTGTATGATAGTCCGACTCAACATGAGGGGATTCCAATTATTATAGCTACGATTTTCTTCTCTTTTCAAATTTACTGCGACTTTTCAGGTTATTCTGACATCGCACTTGGTACCGCCGAAGTGATGGGTTTTAAGTTAATGAAAAACTTTGACCGACCTTATTTCTCTAAAACTATTTCAGAATTTTGGAGAAGATGGCATATCTCGCTTTCAACATGGTTTCGAGATTATTTGTATATTCCTTTGGGCGGAAATCGAGTAAATGTTTATCGAAGATATTTTAACGTATTTTTTGTTTTTGCCATGAGTGGACTTTGGCACGGAGCAAATTGGAATTTTATTATTTGGGGAGCATTGCACGGTCTTTATTTAATTGGAGCAATTTTGACGCAAAAACCACGTGATTATATTAATAAAGTTACAGGAATTACTAAAATACCATTTTTATTCAAGACAATTCAGGCATCAATTACTTTTGCTTTGGTGTCTTTTGCTTGGATATTTTTTAGGGGAAATTACCTCGAAATGAGTCAATGTTGGCATTTGGTAACACATTTGTTTAGTAATTTGCCTTCAATGACCGAGTTATTCAAATTTGATTATGTTTCTCAAAATGTATTTCTTAACCAAACTTTAGTTGAGTTTTGTATTGCAGTCATTCTGATTATTTTCATGGAAACGGTCCATTATATTCAACGAGATAAAAGTATCAGACAAATCATTGCAACCAAACCATTAGTGCTTCGTTGGGCAATTTACTTTGTGTTTATCATGCTTTTTTTTATTTTGGGTGTTTTTGATACTCCTGCACAGTTTATTTATTTTCAGTTTTAAAGATAGGTTTTTTGAAAATATTTGGCTGAACTTTGTAAGTTTTTCAGCCAAATAAGGCATTTTCTTATTTCATTGCCTCCGCATGAAGCAATTCTAAACCAGTAGAAGAACGAGGTTTAAATCCCATCCAGGTTTTTTCGTTAGAGTTTTCTTTCAAGTCTAAATATTTTCCAAAATCTTTTTTCTTCAAATGTATTCCTAAAAAAGCCGTTACAAAATGTTGATTGATATTATTGATGCGGCGTTCATTCCACGAAGGTTCAGCATATCGGTAATATTCATCAATGTGCAAACCAGGTTTTAGTGATTCTGCAGGCGGAGGATTTGGAGCAACATTGTGGCGGGCATTCATATAGGTTAGCATATAGCGATTGGCATTAATCGTACCATTATAAATTGCTTTTATGCCTTTTTCGTAACCCGAAACATCATCTTGACTACCTGCCACAAAAAATGTTGGTATTTTCAAACCCTTCAAACTTTCAGCATCCCACACACCACGCTCCATTCCCCAAGGAGCAAATGCAACTACTGCTTTGATTCTGCTATCAATTGTTGATTTGTAATCAGGATGAGTGCCAATACGCACATCAATAGCTTTACTACCTCCACTTAATGAACCAAAGGTTTTGAGTATCTGCTCGCTGTAACCTGCTCCAGCTACGTTTAGTACACCATAACCACCCATTGAATAGCCAATGAGTGCTGTATTGTCGGTATCAACTACACCTGACAAGAAATTAGGACTATTGGCTTTGCCTAAATCTGCTATTTGATTAAGAATAAATAAAATGTCTTTTGAGCGATTGAGTAGTGTACTCGGAAAACCAGCCGCATCTTTAAATGTAGATTCGGTATGGTCGATGGCTACTACAATGTAACCTTTTGAAGCCAAGTTTTCTGTCAAATAAGTTAAGAGTAATCTTGAACCTAAATATCCATGAGAAACGATAATCAATGGAAATGTACCATCGATTGTTTTGGGGGTGGCATCACGCAAAGCTCTTCCCATAAATGTAAATGGAATCAAAGGTCTTTTTGGGTCATTCGACGAACCCATTACTTGGTCATAAGTTACCAAATCTTTTACTCCAGCAGGTAAATTTGCAGGATACCAAATTTCAACTTTTAATGGGCGGTCATAAAGTGGGTCAATTCCGCCTTTAGATTTCAAAACATCTACTTGGTTTTTATTCACAAAATCAAGTGTGCGAACTCCGATTTTGTACTCTCCACGTTGAGCTAATTCGGGAGCATCGGGCAGAGCATCACCATAAATAAAAGGATCTGTAGTAGTTTGTGCAAAAATTTGAAGAGTATTAAAAAATTGAAAAATTACAAAGCTGATAGTTGTTAACAGAAATTTTTTCGAACGTGATTTCATTGTTAGAAAGGTTGAATTTGTTGAAATAAAGTGCTAATCATCGCAAATTAATAAAGAAAAAGCAATATTGCGTGTGTTTTTCAATATTAAGTTTTCATCTTAAAAGTAGGTTATTTGGCAAAAAAATAAAATATTTAATTTATCAAAATTCTGGCGATTCAAATATTGGAAGACTATGTTAAGTAGCTTCGTTTAAACTATAAGGAAGATTTTCTGGCTGTTGGAGATAAAAAAAGTCTAACGTTTAAAAATTAAACGTTAGAACTTGTTTAAAACTATGATGAAACAAAACTATGCTATCTATAAAAACCCATCGCTACACCACCATCTACGTTTATTGCATTACCGGTGGTTTTGTTCAATAAACCACCCACAAAAGCGAAACAAGCATTGGCAATATCAACAGGTAAAATGATTTCATTTAACAAAGTGCGTTTGGCATAATATGCTGGCAATTCCTCGACAGTGATGCCATAAGCCTTTGCCCGCCCTTCGCCCCAGCCTCCCGACCAAATGTTAGAGTCTGAAATTACTGCATCTGGATTTACGGTATTTACTCTAATTTTATCACCTCCAACTTCTGCTGCCATCAAACGTGTTAGATGTGCTTGAGCTGCTTTCGCCGAACCATAACCTGCATTATTTGGTCCAGCAACTACGGCGTTTTTAGATACAATATTAACAATATCGCCTCCAAAACCTTGTTTTCTCATAACTTCTATGCCAGCTTTTGAAACAATAAATTGCCCTTTTACTAAAATGTCATAAAGCCTATCCCACTCTTCTAAACTATGTTCAGCAATAGATTTTGAGATGCTTATTCCTGCATTATTTACCACAATATCTACTCCACCAAAAGCCAAACAAGCGGCTTCGAGTGCTTTTTCGGTACTTGAGGCATCGGTTACATTTAAAAGGGTTGTGGCTACGGCATCTTTACCGAAAAATTTAGTGAATTCAATTTGGGCATCATTTAAACGCTCGGTATTAATATCGTTGATAATCACACAAGCACCCTCTTCAGCAAATTTTTTGGCAATTGCCTTGCCAATTCCACCAGCCGAACCTGTAATCAAGGCCACTCGACCCGAAAGGGCTTTAGGTTTAGGCATACGTTGCAATTTTGCTTCTTCCAATAACCAATATTCAATATTGAAAGCCTCTTGTCGTGGCAATGAAGTATATTCAGAAACCGCCTCAGCACCTTTCATCACGTTTACAGCATTTATATAATATTCTGATGCTAAACGAGCGGTTGTTTTATCTTTCGAGAACGTGAACATTCCTACGCCTGGGTACAAAATAACCACGGGGTTTGGGTCACGCATGGCTGGCGAATTATGATGTTTACAAGTATTATAATACTCGGTGTACATTGCACGATAAGCCTCAAATGCAGGTGTTAATGTTGATTTTATACCAGAAATGTCTGTTAAATCTTCATTTGGAGCTAATTCCAAGACCAAAGGAGAAATTTTTGTTCGCAAGAAGTGGTCAGGGCAAGAAGTTCCGAGTGGAGCAAGTTTATCTAAATCATTCGAATTAATGAATTCTAACACTCGTGCATCATCGGTAAAATGTCCAATCATTTTGCGTTCTGATGAACAGAATCCCCTTAAAATTGGAGCAATTTTAGCTGCTTGCAAATGTCGGGCATCGGTTGCAAGGCTTTCGATTTTTTGTCCACCAAAAACGTTTTTATAATTACTTTCCAAATATTCTGCACATTTTTCGATTACTTCGAGCGTGTTTATGTAGCTTTCATAAGATGTTTCTCCCCAAGTAAAAAGTCCGTGTGAACCCAGCATGATTCCACGTAATTTTATTCCACGAGAAGCGGCTTCTTCCAAACAAGTGCGTATTTGTAAACCCAAATCGAAACCTGGGCGTTGCCAGCCCACCCAGCCTATTTCCCCATTGAATAGATCTTCGGTGATTTTTGCTCCATCTTTTGCTGCTGCAATCGCAATGGCTGCATCTGGATGAAGGTGGTCAATGTGCTTAAATGGTAAAAATCCATGCAAAGGCGTATCAATTGAAGGGGCTTTTGAGGCTAAATCGAAAATACAATGATTGAAAAGTTCAACCATTTCATCTTCAAATTCAATACCACGATAAACTTTTTCGAGATTAAGAAGTCTTTCCATGTAAAGTGCAGCACAACCTGATTTAGTCAAAGTGCCTATATCACCGCCTGAGCCTTTAATCCACATAACTTCAGTATCGACTCCTGTCAAAGGGTCTTTGGCTGAAACTTTTACTGAAGTATTTCCTCCCCCGTAATTCGTTAATCTCAAATCAGCACCAAGAATATTTGAACGGTATATAAACAAGGCTACTTCGTCGCCTGATAATTCGGCGGCTTTTTTGTCATCCCACAAGTAGCTTACATGGTTGAAAGTCTTCGTATTTTTCATTTCTTTATCTTTATTATAGCTTAAAATCTCTTTTTTTATTAAAACTGATTCTACAACATTTGTTTTGTGAGAAATCAATTCTACGACAAGGGTTTATGCAATAAACCCGTACATTTTATGTCTAAAATTATTTCAAAAACTCACTTATATTTTCTTTTGTAACCAACTGAAACGGTATCATCAATTCTTTTTCAAAAGTTTGTCTTTTAGCAATTTTTACCGCTACTTCAATTGCTCCTGCTCCTTGTTGTTTAGCATTTTGAAAAACTGTGGCATCCAAAGTGCCATTTTTCACCGCTTGCAAAGCATCGGCAATGGCATCAATACTTACTACTATTACTTTATCTTTCATACCAGCATCTTGCAAGGCTTTCAATGCTCCAAGTCCCATTTCATCATTTTGGGCAAAAACTGCATTGATTTTTGTTCCATAAGACTGAATCCAGTTTTGCATCAAATCCATACTTTTTGCTCTATCCCATTCTCCAGTTTGATGGGCAATGAGTTTTATATTTGGATATTCTTTCAAGATTTCTTTTGCTCCCTGTTCTCGTTGAATTTGAGCCGCTTGCCCCATAAAACCATGAATCATTACGACATTTCCTTTTCCACCCAACTTATCAGCGATAAATTTCATGGCAATTCTGCCAGATTCGACATCATTTGAGCCAACAAAAGCAGTTGGTTTTGAACTAGTTGCCGAGTTTACATTGATAATAGGAATTGTAGCGGCTAATGCCTTTGTAACGGCGGGTGAACTCGCTTCAACTTCACAAGGATTCATTATAATTACATCTACTTTTTGAGCAATGAAACTTTCAACTTGTTCGATTTGCTTCAAAGGTGAGTGTTCGGCATCGACAGTTATTAATTCTACGCCTAATTCTTTAGCTTTTTTGTTCATTTCATCACTGATATTCACAATAAACTCATTTTGCATACTGAGCATTGTTACCCCAACTTTTATTTTTTTACCCTCACTTTTTTCGTTGCTTTTTGATTGATTACAACTTGTGAACAGAAAAACGGAAATGATTAATATTGAATAGAGTTGTTTCATTTTATGTTATTTTACGAATTGTTTTTCTGATTCCAACTATCTAAAATTACTGCACCAATTATTATTATTCCCATCACAACTTGCTGATAATAAGATGTTACATTGAGTAAATCGAGTCCGTTGTTGATCACTCCAATGAGCAAAACGCCAATCAAAGTTCCTGTCATTGTACCAGTTCCGCCCGATGTACTTGTGCCGCCAATGACTGCTGCCGCAATAGCATCTAATTCAAAACCTGCTCCTGCATTGGGTTGTCCCGTTGTGATTCTCGACGTTAATAAAATTCCTGCCAAGCCTGCCAATAAACCTGCAATCGAATAAACCGCCATTTTTACTTGATTTACGTTAATTCCAGATGCCCTTGATGCTTGCTCGTTGCCACCAACCGCATAAATATATCGTCCTAAAAGTGTTTTTTTGAGAATGATGTTACAAACCACAAAGACAAAAATCAACACAATTATTGGAAAAGGAACTCCGAAAATAGTACCGCCACCAATGAAATTAAACGAATCAGAAAGGTTGGAAACTGGGCGACCTTTACTTAAAATCAGAGCCAAACCTCGTCCAATTGTCATTGTGCCGAGTGTAACTATAAAGGGAGCAATTTTGCTTTTAGTAATGATTAACCCATTGAAAGCACCCATCAAAAGACCAACAAGCAAAGCCACAAATATTGGCAAAACCAAAGAAAATGTATCAGGATGTGCCAACATTGCCGCCGTTACACCAGTTACTGCAACCATCGAACCAAGAGAAAGGTCAATTCCTCCGGTAATAATGACAAACGTTACGCCAAAAGCCAACAAAGCATTGATAGAAACTTGGGTGATAATGATTGTCCAATTAGAAACTGTCAAGAATTGTGGTGAAATAAATGAAAGAATAAGGCAAATGGTAATAAATACCACAAAAATTCCATATTGTCTTAAGCTGTTGATGAACTGCATCTTTTTATATTTATGATTTACGAACGGTTCGCTGTAGCGATTTCAATTTACGAAATACTTTATCTTGAAAATCGTAATTCGTAAATCTGAATTCGTAAATCAATGAACTGCATATTGCATAATTTTTTCTTGTGTTGCCTCTTTTTTTGAGAGTAAAGCCGTTTGTTTTCCTTTTGATAACACCAATATTCTATCGCTCATACCCAAGATTTCGGGTAACTCTGACGAAATCATAATAATAGCTACTCCTTTTTCGGTCAATTGCTTAATTAATTTATAAATCTCAAATTTTGCTCCTACATCAATGCCACGAGTAGGTTCGTCTAAAATAATGATGCTCGGCGAAGACAATAATACTCTTCCAATCACTACTTTTTGTTGATTTCCTCCACTCAAATTCATTACCTTTTGATTAATACTGGTGGCTTTTATTTTCAAATCGTTTGCCAATTGAGTTGTTGCTTCTTTCTCATTGGTTGCATTTACAAACCAAGCTTTTGAAAAATCAGCCAAACTCGATAAACTGATGTTTTCTTTTACCGATAACGCAGGAATAAAACCCAAAGCTTTGCGGTCTTCGCTTACATAACCAATGCCTTTTTTGATGGCATCTTGTGGCGATTTTATTTTAATTCTCTGCCCATTTAAAGTAATTTCGCCACTGTCAAATTTATCTAAACCAAAAATCGCTCTAGCTATTTCGGTTCTTCCTGCACCCATCAAGCCAGCAATGCCAAGAACTTCTCCCGCGAAAACTTCAAAGTTAATATCCTTAAATTTTCCTTTTTTGTTAAGATTTTGAACCGATAAAACTGCAGGACTGCACTCAGTTTCTACTCTTATCGAATTATTTACAGGAAAAAGGCTTTCTATTTCTCGTCCGACCATCAAAGCAATAAGTTCGTTTTTATCTAATTCGCTCGTGTTTTTGGTAGCGATGTATTTGCCATCTCTTAAAATGGTAATTCTGTCTGTAATTTCATATATCTCGTCCATTTTGTGAGAAATATAAATAATAGCCACGCCTTTGCTTTTCAAATCTTTAATAATTTTGAAAAGCATTGAAACTTCTTTATCAGAAAGTGCTGATGTAGGCTCATCCATTATAATCACTTTTGCATTATTTGAAATCGCTTTAGCAATTTCTACCATTTGCATTTCGGCAATACTCAGATTTTTTATTTTTGATTGAGCATTGATATTTACACCCATCGATTTTAGTAGTTCTTGAGCTTTTTGGTTAATTCTGTTGTCGTTTAGCCAATTCCAATAATTACTTTCTCGACCTAAAAAAATATTTTGAGCAACAGTTAATTCGGGAACGACCAAAATTTCTTGATGAATCATTGAAATTCCTTTATGCAAAATTTCATTAACATTGTATTTTTTTAAAGCTTCCCCTTCAAAAATAATTTCGCCCGAATCGGGTGTAAGCAAACCCATCAAAATCTTCATAAAAGTTGACTTTCCTGCTCCATTTTCTCCCATTAAGGCGTGAACTTCGCCTTTTTTAAGGTCAAATTGAATATTGTCCAAAGCCTTCATCCCCAAAAAAGCTTTTGAGAGATTTTGTACTTGGAGGATATTTTGAGGGTTTGAGGGCATTTTTTGTTTAACTATTTTATCATTATTTTCTCATCTTTTTTTTAGGGAGGAGGCTATTTGAGTGGCATTAAATTAGTTTGAAAGTTAACAATTTGGAACAAGCCACCCCCGCCCGACTTTAGTCAGAACACACCTTCTTAAAAAAAGGAGGGGGGGGGCGTCAAAAAAACTACATTATCAAACAAAATCACCATCTACATTAGTGTTTTTCCAACTTCTTGAATTTGCTGAATTAATGACTGCTTCACATACTTTTTGAGTTTGTAGTGCTTCTTTGAAAGTTGGAGAACAACTTTCGCCAGTTTCTAAGCTTTTCAAGAAATCGGCTACTTGATGCACAAAACTATGCTCATAACCAATGCCTAAGCCACCAACCCACCATTTATCCATGTACGGTTGGTCGCCATCAGTTACGATTATCGAACGCCAGCCACGTACAATTGACTCATCTCGATGGTCGAAGTATTCCATGCGATTGAGGTCGTGCAAATCCCAACGAATCGAAGCATCGGCACCATTGATTTCAAAAGTATAAAGAGCTTTATGTCCACGTGCGTAGCGAGTAGATTCAAAAAGACCTAATGAACCGTTTTCAAAATGACAATGAAAAATACAAGCATCGTCGATGCTCACTGGCTGCACTTTTCCAGTCAGCTGGTGCATACGTTCTTTTACAAAAGTTTCGGTAACTGCCGAAACATCTATAATTGCTCCGTTAAGCCACATGGCGGTATCAATGCAGTGAGCCAAAAGGTCGCCCGTCACGCCCGAACCAGCCGCTTCGGCATCCATTCGCCAAAGTCCCGCTCCTCCTTGTGGGAGGTCGGCACTGATTGTCCAATCTTGCAAGAAATTGGCTCTATAATGGTATATTTTGCCCAACTTTCCAGAATCAATAATTTGTTTTGCCAAAGAAACGGCTGGTAATCTGCGATAATTGTACCAAACGGTACTCTGTACGCCTGCTTCTTCAATAGCTTTTACCATTGCTTCTCCTTCTTCTAAATTGCGAGAAAGAGGTTTTTCGCACAGAATCATTTTTCCTGCTTTTGCTGCTGCTATAGCAATTTCAGCGTGAGAATCGTTGGGTGTGCAAATATCGATAGCATCAATATCATCACGTGCAATGAGGACTTTCCAGTCGGTTTCGATAGATTCATAACCCCATTGGTCGGCAAATGCTTGCACTTTTTCTGCATTTCGTGAGCAAACAGCCTTTAAAATAGGCGTATATTCTAATTCAGGAAAAAAGTTTGGTACACGATTATATCCATTGGAATGAGTTCGTCCCATAAAACCCGTTCCTATTAATCCTATTCTGAGTGGTTTTTTCTTTGACATAATATTTTTATTTATGATTTAACGAATTTCGATTTTCGATTAAATTTTTGATTTGTTTTTCAAATCGTAAATCGTAAATTTTTTAGGCTTCATACCAACCATGTTGTTTTCTAACATTTATCATGGCTGCCAAAATATCATTCCAAGTTTTTGGTTGAGTCATTACATCGTTGGCAAACATACAACCATCCCAACAAATGTGTTTGAAGGCTTTTGTCAGTTCGCCCGATTCATTTCGAAGCCAAAGACCTGCGTCATGGGCAATATCAAGTTTGCCATTTGGGTCGGTTGCTTGACAATGGCGACCAGTTTTGTCGTGCGAGCCAGTTCCATGTACAGTACCATCATTTTGAGCCACATGAAAATCTATTGTCCAAGGACGAAGAACATTTGTGAGTTCTTTTAGTCCTGCAAGAAAAGTTTCTCTATCTCCCCATTGAAAATCTTCTGGTAAAATACGAGCTTCGGGTGCGTTATATCCTAGCAAATACAAAGTCGTATGTGACATATCGGCTTGAAAACCAATATTTGGGCGGTCAACTGCTTCTAAGGTTTCGAGCATAGCTTTCCAAGAGTGCATTCCTCCCCAACATATTTCGCCTTCGGCAGCTAATTTTTCACCATAATCGGCAGCTACATCACAGGCTTCTCTGAATGTTTGAGCAATGAGTTTTGTATTACCAATAGGGTCAACTGCCCAGTTTTGTGGACTACTTGCCGAGTCAATTCTAATGATTCCGTTTGGACGAATGCCCATTTCACGCAATTTTTGACCAATATGGCAAGATTTACGCACCATTTCAATAAATTGAGTGCGTTCTTCTTTACTTCCCATCGCTGGCCCTCCCCAGATTGGAGCTACCAAACTGCCAATTTCGAGGTTATGCTTTGCTACTTTATCTGCTAATCTTTTGATAGCGTCGTCAGAAGTATTGAGGTCATAATGTGGGTCGAAGAGACCTAAATCAACACCGTCAAATTTTACTCCACCTACTTCGGCAGCGGCCGTCATTTCGAGCATTGTATCCAACGAAATAGCTGGTTCAGAATCTGGTCCTTTTCCTACAATACCCGGCCAAGTGGCATTGTGAAGTTTGGGATAATTATTTTCCATATATTAAATAGATTTTTAGGTTGTTCTTGTTTTATTTGGTGATTTGGGCGTAATAATCAGTTTTTGTAATCATTCATTCGCTCAATCACAAAATCACTCAATAATTAAATCAGGGTTGTTAGGCCCAAAATGTTTGAGCATTACAATTGGGTCATTTGATGAATGATTGGTAATTGTAACACCTTCAATTGCTACTTTTTCGGTGATAAAAAACTCATCATTGGTCAATTGACCATAACGAATCAAGGCGGGTGTTTCGATGTTCCAAACACCCATTGTGCCATGTCCTTGCATCATAATTATTCCGTAAGCGGCACTGTCTTTAATTGTTACGGTTTGATTTGGTAAAATAGTTAATTCTTTGGCAGAAAACGCTTCCGAACGATAGCAGATCCAATTTTCTATATATCCTTCAGCTTCCATTTCTGCCACCGGTTTTACGGGTTTTGGAGCCATAAAACGAGTTTCCAAAAGATTTGGATTGGTGTTTAGTTCCCAATCAATTACTTCCATCAATTGGTCATAGTTGCCGATTTGGTCTGGAGGTGTGCCATTCCACAATAATTCTTCAGGAATAATAGCTTCGTTTACTAAAGATTGGTACATCGCAAAAACATCCGATGCCTTTTGCGGCTCATAGGTACACATACTTCCCGGAGCATGAAGCATTCCTGGAGGTACATCCCAACCTGTGCCTGGAACTAAAGGAAATGCTTGCGAAAACATCGTAATTTTATTATCGCCTTTGGTGAAATTCATCAAACATTCTTTGATTTGCTCTTTGGTTGTACCAGGGGCAATGCCAAAAAATGTATAAGGAAAATCTCCACCGTGATTATTTAATTGTGGAGGAAAATAATAGGCTTCTGGTTTTCCGAGTTGTCCGATTTTAGCGGCTTGTATGTCATCGTGATGAATGTGGTGTGGCAGGGGCCCCATATTATCAAAAAACTTAGAGTACATTGGCCAACTTTGGTATTCGTTCCAAAGGCGATCGCCGATAATTTCAGCCCCAAGTTCGGCAATGGCATCTTTCAAAAGAACTCTTTCATCATCAACAATAATGAAGCTTAATCCTTCATTTTCGCTTGTTAATGGGCCATTTTTAGCAGGAGTTGTTGATGAAAGCCAACGTTCATCGATTCCTCCACGTACACCGCCGAGTACATAATAATCATCAGGATGAAGTTTTATTCTTCGGCCTGGCACACAAAATGAACGTGGAACCCAAGTAGGTGCTAATCGTAATATTCCTTTTCCTTGTTCTAAAGCTTTTTGTGCTACACTTAAATTTGACATAATATAATATTTTTAAGGAGTTGAATTTTATGTTACGAAGTTTTATATTTCTGTAGCTTTAATTTCTAAGTCAAACGAACGAATTTCATAAGGATTCAGAAAAATCAGTTCGTTATTTGCTCTTGCTTGTGCTTGTCCAATTGGTGGATTTGTAGCTGGTTCTATGCCAGTTACGTACTCGCCTTTGCCCCAATGTTGCCAGTTTATTAAGTGCGGTAATTGTTCTTTCTTAAAGTTAATTTCAATTTTTAAACCAATTTTTTCATTATATAGTCCGCAACTACAGTTGCCTAAATCGTCGGAATTTGGGTCAATAAAAACAACTTCTTCGCCAGTGCCAAGATGGTCGTTGATGGGAGCAGGGCAGACTTTAAATTCATTGCCTTCTTTAAAAATCTTTGCTTTTTCTTCGCCAAATCGTGCTTTCCACGATCCTTCCCAAAGTATTTGAGTACCTTCATCAACTAAAGGATAACCAAAATTAAAATGATACAAAACCATCAGGGGCGTTGGCGTATTTCCTCGATTGATTACTTCGTCATGTATTCGGATAGTTGCTTCGCCGAGTGTTCCTGAAATGGTTCTTCTGAGTTCTAAACTTGGGCCAAAAACTTTTGTTTCTTTTATAATTCCTGTAATACTCATTTCCATTTTTCCTGCCAATGGGTCTGGCTGAATGATGGAAACAATTTCGGCGGGAAGATTAGAAATATTTCCATGAATACCTCTTTCACCAAATTCGTCTTTTTCGGGGCCGCCCACGTGCGAAAGTCCACAAGTTGTAAGTAAGCCACCACCAAAGGTTTTTAACCAGTCAATTCCTCGGTCAGAATTTGGTTGTGGGTTTGTGAAACCGCCATGGCTGAGCCAAGCCAAACTATACTGGTTATAAAAAGCATCGGCAATGTCCATTCCTCTGTCAATCACCACTTTATATCTTAAACCAGTTCCTGTATTTATCCATGCGATACGATTTCCACGGCCCAAACCATTGTCGAGAATTGATGTTTCGATGCCACCGAGTTGTGCAGGATTTGAGATTTTATCTTTAAAGTTTAGGTTCATTCTTGTTTATAAACTATGCTTTTCACACATTCTTTGAATAAATTTCAAGCCATTTTCGGCAATATCCCAAGGGTCATTATATTCCCGCCAAACATTTATGGCATTGGCAAAATCTGGATCGTTTCTCGAAAATGCTTCAATCGTTAGCCAACCTTTATAATTTATTGCTGCCAAAGCCGAAAAAGCATCGTCAAATGGAATGTGTCCATCGCCTGGCGTACCTCGGTCATTTTCGCTGATATGCACATGGCTCAAAAATGGAGCAATTGTATTGATAGCAGTAGCGTATTTTTTTTCTTCGATATTGGCATGATGCGTGTCAAACATCGCTCTGACATTGGAATGATTTGTCATTTTTACCAATTTAGCCAATTGTTCCATCGTATTGCACAGATAACATTCAAAGCGATTGAGAGCTTCCAAACCTAAAACTACGTCGGCTTGTTTGGCATATTCTCCTGCTTGGTACAATATTTCAGCACTCCATTTATATTCTTCGTCAAGGGCAGGATGTGCAGCAAAATGAGCATGAGCTGAATGAAAAGGCCCACAAAGTATATGAGAATTCAAATCAAATGATCGGTCGATTGACCATTTAATTCGGTCGAGGCCTTTTGCCCTAATACTTGCCGAATCGCTGATTGGGTTGGCATCTGGACTAACAACTGTTACTGTTGTAACTTCTAAATTAAGCTCTTTTGTGTGATTACCCAATTGCTTGTAGGCGGCTTCGTTGGGTGAGCCAACAAAATATTCTATGCCGTCATAACCAATTGTTTTCAATCGTTCTATGATTGGAAATAATTCGTCGGAAACTCCTGCCGACCATGCTAATACATTGAAACCTATTTTGTTCATTTGCCTACTTTGGTGTATGCTTTACGCCCCTACATTAAATTATTATATACTATTTCAACTCTTTTAGTCTTAAATTTCGATACTGCACTTTCATTGGTGGGCCAACGTGTACTTGCACGCCCATAATTCCTTTTGATTTGCCATTAACCATATCGTTGTCGGTTACGTCACTCATCAAAACATCGTTGATATAATGCTGTAAGCGATTGCCTTTGATAACTAAATGGAAAGTATTCCAATCTTCACTTTTAATTTTAGTTTTTAAGGAATCTGTGTTTCCCACTGAACCAGTAACTTTCAATTCTGTCCAAGCATTTTTTTGAACTTTGGCTCTAACATCTTCTGGTTTCCAAATGCCAGTTTGAGGATTAATGCTTGTTATTTGTCCACGATAGGCTAAGGTTGTTCGACCACGTTCTTCATAATTTTGACCTGTATAACGTACCGCACCATCAATATCTGCTTGATAACCTCTCAAAGCATAAGGAATATCGGGAAGTTTTTCACTGCGATAATTAATGCCAGAATTTCCTTTTTCAGTAATATTAAATTCTCCTTTTAGTTCAAAATCTGATGGTTCTCCACCTTTCCACATAATAAATGAATTGGTTTTGAGCAAAGTCGCAGGAGTGATTTCTCCAACTAAATTGCCATTTTCAACTCGCCAATATGTTGGGTCTCCTTCCCAACCACTTAAAGTTTTTCCATCGAAAATTGACTTAAAACCCTTTTCACTTTGGCTTGAATTTGACACTTTGCAACCAACCGACAAGCTAATAATTAGGGTTATAATAGTGCAAAACTTTATGCTATTTGTTATCATTTGAGGTAGGTTTTTTGTTAGTTTGTTGATTTATAAATACTACATCTTATTCATTTTTGAACAAGATGTAGTACTATTCAACGTTTGGTTTACTACTTTTTAACTTCAGCTTTTGCAGAGAACATTGGATTGTTTTCATTTCCACCTGCCATCAAATACGCCATCAAATCTTTCAGTTCGTCTTCATTAAGGCTATTTATTAAGCCTCCAAACATAATAGATGCCGATGAAGGTTTTGATGATATTACATTCTTTTTCAAAACTTTTTCAAGCTCATTTGGTGCATAAGGATTCTGAGAAATATAATAAGCAATTTTGTCTTCATTAATTAGCCTTCCAACAATCGAACTACCATTTTTTAGGCTATAATATGTTGCCGCATATTGGTCAGAAACTGTTTTATTAGGTTCAATTATTGACTCAAGCATATCCTTTGAAGAAAAACGAGTATATAGTTGGCTCAAATCTGGACCGATTGCACCACCTTCGCCCTTCATTCCATGGCACATTTTACAGGTAGTTGCTGCAAACATGGCTTTTCCATTCTCGAAATTTCTATCAGCTAAGCCTTTATCAATAATTGGAAGAGCATTTTCCATTCTCCAGTTTCGGCCTGGCCCTTTTGGTGCTGTTGCCGAAATCAAATCATTGCCATTTTTACTCAATCTTTCTGCACCAGCCAGTTTTTCAAAATAGGCTCTTTTATTGTCAGGAACATTTTTCAAGGCTAACTTCAATGACCTATCCAAGAAACCGATATAACTATTACCTCCTTTATATCCAAAAGCAGTATAGTACCACTTAAAATATTTATCTTGAAGTGCAGGTGTCCAGCCTTCTTTTGCTAAACTTAACATAACGCCATAATAAGTATGTTGAGCAGGTGGTATATTTGCCAACATGGCTGCTATGTCTTTTCCGTATTGAGGGTTGCGTAAAATCAAATCAGTTGATGCTGTTGCTGTTTCAACATTTAAAGCATCGCTACCTGGTTCCGTTTTTACATCCATCAAAGCCAATGTTTTTGCTACTGCCTCAGGAGCATCTAAATAAATCAACAATTTACTCAACGAGCGATTCAAATGTGCAGTATTGGCAGGATAAAGCGGGTTTAAGTAAGCAATTACTTTGGGTTTTTGCGTTGCATCTGGTTGACCCATGCGAAGGAATGCCAATTCAAAAGCTCTTAATATGTCTAATTGTTGAGATTGTATCAATGTCTTGAAATTCACACTTAAAAGTGCATTGACAATCTCAGTTTTCTTAGAACCATCGCCCATGCGAATCAACGAAATCAACGATTGAGTAAGAGCAACTGGGTCTTTTTCTTTCAAAGCCAAATCTTGCCATTGTGCCACTGGTTGGTGTTCCAAAGCTAAACGTGCCGCATAACGAATAAATCTGTCAGTGCTTTTGAGCTGAGGCCAAGCTGTAGCTACTGCCGCTGGATTTGGGCCGCCAGTATGAAATTTCTCCAAATTTCTGCGTAAAGTATTGGCAGAATTGATAGGCACAACTGCCACAGGAGCAGTACTTTCATTACCAACATAAGAAACACGATATAAGTCAGATTCCAAACGACGGCCACCAGTCAAGAAATACAAAGCACCGTCTGGTCCAATTATACCATCAGTTAATGGAAGCGGAATTCCTGACAAAAATTCTTCTCTTTCACCCGAATAAGTAGAGCCAGAAGGTTTTAAATGAATCGCATGAATTACACCAAAAGTCCAGTCGAAAGCCAAAAGCGTACTTTTATATTTTGCAGGAAATTTCGCATCTTTTAAATGCAATAAGTTGGTAGGTGAACCTTGACCAATATTAATAATTGGAGGAAGATTATCAGGAAAAGTTGGCGACCATTTGCTATTACCTGTTCTCCAACCAAATTCTGAGGCACTTGTAGCATGACAAATACGAGTTGGGCGATACCACGGTAAACCAAAATCCCATTCCATGTCGGCATCATATACAAACAGATCACCATTTTCGTTGAAAGCCATGTCAAAGGCATTTCGATAACCTGCACTTACTAATTCCCATTTTTTTCCTTCGGGGTCAAGATTTGCAATCCAACCACCTGGAGCATAGCGGTCGTTGGCGTGTCCACGAGGGTCTTTTATCAGTGGGAACATTTGGTCTTCTTTCCAATTTGATGGCAATTTGTAAGCATCTAACGGTGGAATATCAGTATGGTTACCATTAATGACATAAAGTGATTGTTTATCAGGTGATAAAATAATGCTATGGGGTCCGTGTTCGCCTTCACCAACCAATTCTTTTAGTAAAGTAACTTTATCATATTGGTCGTCATTATCGGTATCTTGTAGGCGATAAAGTCCACTTTTTTTAGTGAATTCTTTATTATTCTTGCCATTATTTATCATTACATATAAGCTATTGAAAGCATAAAGCAACCCATGTGCGTAGCCCATACCCATTGTGTCGATGGTAGGTCCAATTTTTAGTTTCTCAACATCTGAACTGGACATTTTAGCATCAACTGCTGGAATTTTTAAACGAAAGAGTTTTCCATATTGGTCGGAACAAATCATTCGACCTTTGTTGTCGAAAGTCATTGAAACCCATGAACCAATTTTGTTTTCGGAAGGGCTATAAAGATGTTCAGCTTTAAATCCTGCTGGATATTTTAGCTTATCCAGTTTTGGGTCACCAATTATCGCTGAAGAGAAATCAGGTTCTTTTAGAAGGGTAAAAGAAGCGGCTGTTACCAAGGCGACTAATCCAATACCCAGTTTAATGGAATTTTGTTTAGAAAACATAATAATGTAAGGGTTAAATATTATTATTCATTTATTGTTGAATAGTGTAATTTCGTCTCTCAATATACTCTGTACATTGTGGGCAGAAATTCGCCCACAATGTACAGAGAAAAATAGGTATTATTAAAAAAAAATCAAAAATAAGGACTTAAAGCTGCTTCGTCAGCAGGAAGACCATATAAGAGCGTAATAGTACTGAAGGCATTGCCACGTGTTGTTGCTCCTTCAGGATAATAATACTCTACTGGATTAGCCTTAATTCTATTACCATAAGCAGTGATAACCTCTATGGCTGTACCTGTGCGTACTAAGTCGAACCAACGTTTGTTTTCAAATGCCAATTCACTTCTGCGGTCTTGATAAACTTGCTTTCTAAAATCAGCCTGAGCAGTTGCAGTAGCAGCGGGTAATCCTGCACGTGAACGTACTTGATTGAGATATGGAAGAGCTTCTCCTATTTTACCTTGTTCAGTTAGGGCTTCTGCTAAGAATAGCAACGTCTCTGCATAGCGATAAATTGGAAAATTATTGCCTGTGTTACCATGTAAAGAGTGAGTCTTAGCAAACTTTTTATTGTAAGGAAAAGTTTTATTTGCTCTCAAACTTCCACTAATCGTAACGTATGCAATCGTTCCATCTTTACGCTTGTCGCCTGCTTCAAATGCTTTAATCAAATCGGGAGTTGGAGCTCCGTTGCCTTCGCCAGTTAACGGTTGAGGATTTGATGTTCCTGAGATTGGTTTTAATTCATCTCCACTCATTGGACGAGGCATGTAGTTATACATAATTGATCCATTATATCCCGATGCACCTTCTTGAAACTGTACTTCAAATATAGATTCTGAATTGTTTTTGTTTCCCGTATTTGTCGAAAACGCATCGTTGAAATCAGGCATCAATTTGTAATCATTGCTTGTTACGATTTCTTTTAGTAATTTCTCAGCTTCTGTCCAGTTTTTTCTTACCATATGAACACTAGCCAACAACATTCTTGCAGTTCCAGAGGTAACTCTACCTGCTTCTTGCGTTGACTTTGGTAGCAAACCCGTAAT
>NZ_JAYWCU010000124.1:0-29087 GCF_043780375.1 Emticicia sp.
CAAGTATTTGAGGGGTTTAGTAAAATCACACCTAATTATGGTGTTGGAGTAGGTGTTGGAATGAAATTGACAGGGCAATTAAAAAATGCTTATTTAGATGTTGGTTTGTATTATCAACAAGCTGATGCTACGAAGATTATTAAACGAAATTCAGTAAGTATTAACAGTGCTTATGTGGTTTCATATAAACAAGTTGTTATGCCTACTAATCAGATTATAATCAAAATAGGGCTTACTGGCTTTATGTAAATATTTCATAAAACCGCTTCAGATAGCATCTTATAACTATATGCTAAACCCATGGCAACACTATTGAAATTATCGCCTGATTTGATGATATTTTCGCCAAAACGCTTAACAAAAATATTCCTTAGCGGTCGTACCAATGATGTTCCGCCAGTCATAAATACTACATCAATATCTTTGTTATTTATCTGGTTTTGACTCAAAAACTCTTGTAGATAGTTTTCAATTTTCTGTACATTTTTATCAATAATTTCATTTTCAAAATCTTGAATCGAAATGGGTTCGTCGATACTTATTTCATGTTCATTAAACTCCAAAATAGCGTTATCAATTGCTGTAAGGTCGATTTTAACTTTTTCTATTTGCTTAAAAAGTACATAGCCTAAGTTAGCTTCAATGAGTGTTTGAAGGTTTTTTACACGATAATCTTTCCCCGAAAAATTATAAGATTTATTAATACTGATTCGCATCCGCAACGAATCCAAAAAGTTCATTCGTTCCCACGAGCAAATATTATGAAAGTACGACAAAGGCAAATCAAGAGGTTTTCCTGGCGTAAACTCTTCTTTAACACCTCTACCAAAATGTGGTGTGCCTTTGTGCCACATAATATCCGAATCGAAACTATCGCCACCAATATAAATACCACCTTGGGCAAGCATATCGGCTTGTCTGTCTGCCTGATGAATTGCGTCAGGATTGAGTCGCATCAACGAAAAGTCGGAAGTGCCACCTCCAAAATCGGCAACTAAAACTAGTTCTTGTTTTTCTATTTGACGTTCATAAGTAAATGCTGCACCGATAGGCTCCATTTGAAAAAAGAAACTTTCAAAACCTGCAATTTGTGCTGCCTTAGATAGCCTTTCTTGTGCCAAAGCATCTTTTTCTGGATTTTCGTCAAAAACAACGGGTCTGCCAATAACTGCTGTTGTGATGTTTTCTCCAATAAAATCATCGGCCAATTTCTTCAAATGTATCAAAATCAAAGCCACCAAATCTTCTGCTCGATAACTTTTCGACCCAATTTTTGTATCAATAAAACTTTTATTTGGTAAAACCTTTTTGATAGATTTCATAAACCGGCCACGCATTCGGTTCTGCACATAAAGCGAAATAGCTTCATTTCCAACTGTCGGAACAACTTGTTCTTTGGGCTTTGTAGGTCGGGCAGCGTCCTGCCGGGCAGCGTCCTGCCGGGCAGCGTCCTGCTCTGGAAAAAATAGGAGAGAAGGGATTGTGAAAAGTTTGACTAAATTATTTGTTTCTGTGTCAAGAATGGCTAATGCCGAATTTGTAGTACCAAAATCAATACCGTAAATATATTTACTCATGTGTTACTTTTAAATGTGGCTTTATATAACAGATGATTGCTCAAAATGGTTTCCTTAATCTAAAAAAACTGTAAGGTCTTGGGAACCCCGTCTTTTCAGACCTTGCAGGTTTAATTCCTCCATTTTTTTTATCACCCAGATTTTCGCATCTTTGCAAAAAAACCACCTTTATCGAATAAAAAACAAAATAAATACATAAAATATTAGCGTTGCTAAACAGTTTCTTAATTCTGAAAATCACCAAAATTTACCAGACCGAGAGAGAAACAGTTGAGTCGGACGCACCCTATGGGTGTGTTCTTCTTGCTGTTTTATTTCAGTTCTTGGTTGGGCGTTTGGTGATGCCTCAGAATTACTGGAAAATTATAGCAGAGGTTCCGCCCTATTTTTTTGCCTTTTCTGCCCTACGAACCTCGGGGTTTTCAATCTGAAAATACCTCCGAAATGCCGCTTCAAAACTTTAAAGAAATCCTTACAAATCTACTAAAAACCGATGCTCGTTTGATTGACGAACAGGGGGAACTGCTCATCAATATTGTGCATGAATTTGCCAATAATTTAGACTCGCAACTCATCGAATTGCTAATTGATGAGGCACAAACACGAGAAAAATTCTTTTTACAAATCAAAGATGTGTTTGTTTTCAAGCAATCGGACTTTAAGTTTTTTTTGGACGAAAACAAGATTGACAATAGCTATACGCAATACGAAAACAAAATCGGGTTGAGTTTTGGTAGTCGATTATTGCGTGAAACGTCGGACGTTGTGCTGAATTTTCCGTACAAAGATTGTGTGTTGGAAGGTGGACAAAGCACCGAAGAAGGGACTGATATTTATTTTGAGTATGACATACAAGCGGGCGATTATGTAGAGAAAAAAGCTAAACGAAAAGAGGTTTTCTTCAATCAAATATTGGCTCGTGATGAAATTGATAGACTTTTTGAACCAAAGGCATTTACAAAAATAAAATGCTATACAAGAGAAGGAGATGAACAAATAGAGAGTTTTAACAGAGATGAAAATGACAGAATTACTGATAATTTGATTATAAAAGGCAATAATTTATTGGCTTTGCATAGTTTAAAGCATGAGTTTAGAGGCACAGTGAAGCTAATTTATATAGACCCACCGTATAATACTGGTAACGATAGTTTTGCTTATAATGATAATTTTAATCATTCATCTTGGCTCACTTTTATGAAAAATCGCTTAGAAGTAGCGAGAGAATTATTGAGAGAAGATGGATTTATATTTATTAGTTGTGATGATTCTGAACAAGCTTATTTAAAGATTATCTGTGACGAGGTTTTCAAGAAAGATAATTTTTTAGCAAATTTTATTTGGAGAAGGCGAAAAACACAGGCAAATCTTGCAAAATATATTGCACCAGTTCATGACTTTATCATTTGTATATCAAAAAACAAATCTGAAACGAAAATAAATAAAATTCCATATTCAGACGAATTTATTAAAAAAACTTTTTCAAATCCAGACAAAGATTCAAGGGGTGTTTATCAAACTGGACCATTAGCAAGACCTGCTAATTCAAGTAATAAGGAATATACCTTGAAAATGCCTAATGGAAGGGCGATTACTGCAAAATGGAGTTGTTCACAAGCTACTTTTGATAGATACGTAGCAGAAAATAGATTAGTCATTCCTAAAGATGGTCAAGGTATGCCAAGAATTAAAATATTTTTATATGAACTTGAAGGACAAATTCCAAATACATGGCTTGATAATATTGCTACAAATGATGAAGCCTCACGAGAAATAGAATCTTTTTTTGGTAGTAATGCTATCTTTAGTTTTTCAAAACCAGCTAATTTAATTAAACATTTACTTTTAATTGGTTGCCAAAAAGATGACATAATTCTTGATTTTTTTGCAGGTTCAGGTACAACTGCTCATGCAGTTTTACAATTAAATAAAGAAGACGGAGGAAATAGACAATTTATTTTGGTTGAACAAATGGATTATGCAGAATCTATAACAGCCGCCAGAGTAAAGAAAGTAATGGAAAAAGAAGGTATTGAAAGTTCATTCATCTACCTCGAGCTTGCCAAAAATAATCAAAATGCCATAGAAAAGATAGAAAAAGTAGAGAGTTATGAGGCATTAATGGCGTTTTTTAAAGAAATGTATGAGAAATACTTTTTGGGCTATAATGTGCGTATCAAAGAATTTCGAGAAAAAATCAGTCAAGAAGGAGCATTTAAAAATCTGCCCTTAGAGCAACAGAAACAGATTTTTGCCAAGATGCTCGACCTCAATCAACTCTATGTCAATGTAAGCGATATGCACGATGCCCGCTATGATTTGAGCAAAGAAGACATTGCCTTGACGAAAGATTTTTATCAGTTAGATTAATTTTTTTCAATTGCCGTTTGACTTTAGTCAAATGTTCTTAAGGATTTTATGACCACGAAGTGGTCAAATTTGAATAGCCTCGAATGCAATTCGAGGGACAAAAATGAACTATTGGGTTACGACTCTGAAGGAGTCGAACTTTTTTCTATAACTTAATGACAACGGCTATTTCCTTTCGATTTGGTTGAAGCCAATTTTGTTTTGACTTTCTAATACCGCCAGCTAAAGCTGACTGGGTCGCACAGACGGCAATTTAAAATACTAATTTTATGTCTTTATTTCCTGAAAAATACCTTTTTGAAGAATTAAAAGCGAAGGCTTACGATTTAGATATTCCCAAAATCAAACTTTCCGATTTCTCATACATCACCGAAAATCTCAAATATAAACTCTTCAAATGGCAAGAAGATGCTTTAATTAATTTCTTGACTTATGAGGCAATCAAAGAACGAGAAGAAGATTTTGCTTCTACTCATTTGCTTTTCAATATGGCAACAGGTGCGGGCAAAACGCTCGTAATGGCTGCCACGATTTTGTATTATTACAAGAAAGGCTATCGAAATTTTATCTTTTTTGTAAATCAGAATAATATCGTAGGCAAAACCGAAGAAAACCTTTGTAATACAAGCCACAATAAGTATTTGTTTGCTCAAAACATCGTAATTGACGACCAAACGGTGAGCATCAAAAAGGTGAATACTTTTGCCGATTTTAGCGATGATATACAGATAAAATTCACTTCTATTCATGCCTTGCATAATGACGTTTATAAAGTAAAAGAAGACAATGTTTTTTTGGAAGATTTACAGCGAAAAGACCTCATTATGCTTGGCGATGAAGCCCACCATTTGAATGCCAAAACGATTAAAAACAAAGGTATTCAGTTGGAGATTTTAGCTACAAAAGAACTTTCAGAGGGAGCTTCACAAGATGATGTTGAGAAAAGTTGGGAGCATACAGTTATTGAGTTATTACTTAACAAAGGCTCGAAAAAAAGCAATTTTACTAATAAAAATGTCTTGTTGGAGTTTACTGCTACAGTTCCCGAAGATGAACAAGTAAGAAAAAAATATCTTCCAAAAACCATTGTCAAGTTTGATTTAAAAGATTTTCTAAAAGCTGGTTACACCAAAGAAATCAATTTGGTTTCATCATCTTTTGATAAGAAAAAACGCATTTTGCAGGCTTTACTTTTTAATTGGTATCGGCATAAAATTGCTTTAAAATACAATATTCAAAACTTCAAGCCAGTCATACTTTTTAGAAGTAAAACCGTTGATATTGCCGAACAGAATAATTCAAAAGATGATTTTGTATTTTTCAAAGATTTGATACAAGACTTACAATCATCAGATTTTGATTTTTTGCATGAAATTGACGATACAAAATTGATGGAAGAAGTCGAAATTTATAAAAAAGGGCAAAGCCGTATCATTGATGTAAAGCGTTTTATTACTGAAAATAATATTTCGCTGAAAGAAATCATTGATTATATGCAAGACTATTTCAATGAGCGAAATTGTATCATTACTAACTCAAAAACCAACAAAACCAAAAAAGAAAAGACCGACGAAGGAACCGACCGACTGCTCAATAGTTTGGAAGACAAAGAAAACCACATCCGATCGATTTTTACCGTACAACGCCTCACCGAAGGTTGGGATGTGCAGAACCTTTATGACATTGTGAGGCTTTATGAAGGACAGAATTCGGGCGGTTCGAACAAAGGCAAATCTGGCGGTGCAACCACTTCGGAAGTACAATTGATAGGTAGAGGTGTGCGGTATTGTCCTTTTAAATTTGAAGAAAAAGAAGCTAATAAACGAAAATTTGATGGTGATTTGAACCACGAATTAAGAGTTTTAGAAGAATTTTATTTTCATAGCGACAATGATGAGCGATATTTAAGTGAACTCAAAAAGGAACTTAAAGACAAAGAATGGCTGACTGATAATAAAGTTATCAAACTTTTTGGCTTCAAAAAGGAGTTTTTAGATAAAAATAAGGATTTTCAAATTTTTGTAAATACTCGCCTTGATAATAAAAACAAGAAGAAAAGAAAGTTGCCAGAATTGCATAAAGACTTTGAATTTGCTTACAAAATTGAAAATCTTGCTATCAATGAAACGAACATTCGTTTAGAAAAAGACGAAGCCGACAAAATAAGGTACGATTCGGGCAATAGTGATTTTACGACTATTGGTACAAAATTAAAAACCTTTGAAACGCACATTATTCGCAAGGCACTTAATATCCAAGCACGAAAAGACAATTCGATATTTAGGTTTTGTCATTTGAAAGAAGAATTAGAAATTACATCAATGGATGAAGTTTTGGACGATAAATTTTTTGGAAGTTTAAAAATTGATGTTTTGATGGTAAAAACAAGCTATAATGGTGGATTAACAAAAGAAGAAAATCTGCAAAATATTCCAAATGAACAAAAACTCAAACTACTCGTTCGTTTTTTTGAGAAATTGGGTAATGAATTAAAGCAAATTTCTAATCCATACATCGGCTCAGAATTTAGTGCTGAAAAATTGATAAAATTATTTCCAGAAAAACCAAAGGCGGTCATATTAGACGAAAAAAATACACAATTAGAAGCCGAATTAATCGCCAAAAACTGGTATGTATCCAATGCTTTTCATGGCACAAGCGAAGAGCAAAAGTTGATGGATTTTTTGAAAACCGTCATGGGTAATTTTGAAAATAAATATGATGAAGTTCAATTTTTGAGAAACGAGGGAGTTTATACAATTTACGATTTCAAAACTGGCAAAGGTTTTCAACCAGATTTTATACTACTTTTAAAGCAAAATGCACAAAACCTTTACTATCAAGTATTTATCGAGCCAAAAGGCGACCAATTTAAAGATGAAGATAATCTTTTTGAAAAAGGAAAAGAAGGTTGGAAAGAGAAATTTTTGCAAGAAATAACAGAAAAATACAGCATTACTGGCAACCTAAAAATAGAAAACAATGATTTTAGATTGATAGGTTTACCTCTTTATAACCAAAAAAGCAGTTTAGATTTTAAAGCAAAAGTTAAAGAATACTTAGCAACAGAAATTGTATAATTTATAGCCTAAATACTCTTCGATAAATCTCGTACTTCGCCTTTATCGCAATAAAGTGTGCGGTGAGGGAAGCGTTCAATCAATTCAAAATCATGGGTTGCCATTAGCACTGCGGTACTTGATTTTTCGTTGATGTCGAGGAAAAGTTTCAAAATTTCGACTGACATTTCGGGGTCGAGATTTCCCGTTGGTTCGTCGGCAAGTAGAATATCAGGTTTATTAAGTAATGCTCTTGCAATACCCACACGTTGTTGCTCACCACCAGAGAGTTGGTGTGGCATTTTTTCAAGAATATGTGGTAAACTCACTAAATTTAAAACTTCTAATATTCGCTCATTTACACCATCTTTTTCGGTCCAACCCATTGCTTTTAAATAAAAACGAAGGTTTTTTTCAATATTTCGGTCGCTTAATAACTGAAAATCTTGAAAAACGATGCCAATATTTCTTCTCAAATAAGGAATCTCGGAGTGCTTTAAGGCATGAAGTTCATACCCAGCAACACTACCAGTGCCTTTTTCCAACCAAAGGTCGGCGTAAAGTGTTTGTAAAAGAGAAGATTTTCCACTACCAGTCCGCCCAATCAAATAAACAAATTCTCCTTTTTGAATACTAAAATTCACTCCCGACAAGACTAATTGTTCTCGTTGGTAAATATATGCATTTTGAAGTGAAATGACTGAATCCATAGAGTTCTGAGCGGTTCGCCGCATTAGTTTAGAGTTCTGAATTCTGAAAAAAATAACTAAATCCAGAATTCTTTCATCGAGCTGCACCAGTCCATTACGGTTGGTTATACTGACCTAGAGGTTGTTTGAGTTTTTTTGCTGGCAAAAAAATGTCATTTTAAGCCAAAATCAAAAAACTTAAAATAACCTCTTAGAGATGTAAACTAATAAGAACCGCTATGGTGGACTGTTCAGAAATTTAGAAACCAAAAAATTATTTTGCGTTTGCTTTAGCGAAATCGGCTAAAAATTTTGCCAAGCCTGAATCGGTCAATGGGTGATTCATCAAGGCAAGAATAGCTGAAAGAGGGCCTGTCATGACGTCAGCTCCTAATTTAGCACATTGAATGATATGTAAAGGATGGCGAACCGAAGCAGCTAAAATTTGTGTTTCGTAGCCATAATTGTCATAAATTAAGCGGATATCTTCAATCAAAATCATACCATCAGATGAAATATCATCTAAACGACCTACAAAAGGAGAAACATACGTTGCACCCGCTTTGGCAGCCAAAAGAGCTTGACCTGCCGAAAACACCAAGGTACAGTTAGTTTTAATACCTCTTTCCGAAAAATATTTAATGGCTTTGATACCGTCTTTTATCATTGGCACTTTTACCACGATTTGCTCGTCAATTTCTGCCAATTCTTCGCCTTCAGCAATCATTCCTGCAAAATCAGTTGAGATAACTTCGGCACTTACATCGCCATCAACTATCTCACAAATCGCTTTGTAATGACGCAAGATATTGTTTTTTCCAGAAATACCTTCTTTTGCCATAAGCGAAGGGTTGGTTGTAACACCATCAAGAACGCCAAGGTCTTGGGCTTCTTGAATGTCTTTAAGCGAAGCAGTATCAATAAAAAATTTCATGGAATTAAATAGACCCCCGGCCCCTTAAAGGGGATTTTTGTTAGGAGTTTTCAAGTCTTGGGGTTTATTAAAAACAAGAAAACTACTTTATATACTTAGATGCAGAAATATCAAAAAAAAAGGCAAATTCACCGCTCGACCACAGTACCCTTGCTTCGGTCAAGACCTGGGGGATTCAGCAGGAGCTGGTAATTTGCCAGTACAAAGGTACGGAAAATTTGATACGACAGCAAACGTTTTATTAAAATTGCCAGAAAAAACTATTTTTAACTTGAACATACGCATTTTTTTGACTTGATTTGATGAATTATTCCTAACCAATTACATTACAAGTCATGTTTCAGAAAATTATTCTTTGGTTTTTTATTATTGTGTTTTTATATTTTACTGGTGTACAGTACAACGACCCCGATCCTTATATTTGGATTCCTACTTACTTAATTCCTGTTTTTTTGTGCTATTATAAATTACAAGGAAAGGGCGAAAAAGTAATGTATTTTACTGTTGGCTTGCTATTTTTGATGTGGGCAATCAATCAATTTCCTCCTGCTTGGGAAGGCGTATGGCTTAATCAATTAGGTATGAAAACACTCAATATCGAATTAGGCAGAGAATCGCTCGGCTTGGGTTGCTGCACAATAGCAATGTGGATTTGTGGTGCTTTGAAATAAGATTTGAGATACGAGATAGGGGATTCGAGAAATTAATTAAAGCGTTTTGATAATATCATTAATTTTGTTTTTGTCTAATTTCTCAAATCCAGTATCTTGAATCTATGATAACATCGCCAAAAACTCGTCTTCTGAAATCATTGTTACGTTGAGTTTTTTGGCTTTTTCTATTTTGGAAGAACCGGGCTTTTCGCCCACAATCAGAAAATCTAATTTGCCTGATACGCCACTGACTACTTTTCCTCCATTGGCTTCAATTTTCTGTTCGAGGGCTTCACGCTCGAAGTTGGCAAATGTACCTGTGTAAAGAAAAGTCTTACCAATTAAGCTTTCACTTTCAATTTCTCTTACTTCATCGTGGGCTGAAAATTGTAGCCCAGCCAAACGAAGTTTTTCGATAAATGTTTGATTTTCAGGGTTTTGAAAGTATTCTATAACACTGAGAGCAATCTTATCGCCAATTTCTGGAGCAGTGCGGAGTGTTTCGTAATCGGCATTTTTGATGTTATCAATGTTTTTGAAAAAGCTTGCTAGTTTTTCGGCAACAGTTGCTCCCACATATCGAATGCCAATGCCAAAAAGCACTTGTTTGAATGGTACTTGCTTCGATTTCTCGATGCCTTCCAGAATATTTTGTACTGTTTTTTCCTTGAAACCAATCTTTCTGACTTTTCCCGTTAGTTCATCTTCGGTTATTTTTTCGAGTCCAAACAATTTTTCGTGAGTCAAATCATAAAGGTCGGTAACATCTCTGACCAAGCCTTTGTCGTACAATAATTCGATTTTTCCTTCACCCAAACTATCGATATTCATGGCTTTTCGGTGAATAAAATGCTCGATTTTTCCTCGAATTTGTGGCGGACAACCTTTTTCGTTAGGGCAGTAATGATTGGCTTCGCTTTCTTTTCGAGTGAGTGTTGCTCCACATTCGGGGCAAATAGTCGGGTAAACTATTGGCTGTGCGAACATATTTCTTTTAGAAATATCGACACTCGTAACTTTCGGAATAATTTCGCCACCTTTTTCTACAAAAACAGTATCACCAATTCTCAAATCAAGACGTTCGATTTCATTGGCATTGTGCAATGATGCACGCTTGACGGTTGTTCCTGACAAATGAATGCCTTTATTGTTTTGCTTTTCGTTATCTAATTCAGCTACTGGCGTAATTGCTCCTGTGCGACCCACTTGGTAGGTTACCGCTTTCAAAATCGCGGGTTTCGACTCGGCTTTGTATTTGTAGGCAATTGCCCAGCGAGGACTTTTGGCAGTATAGCCTAATTCTTCCCTTTGAGCAATCGAATTGAGTTTTATCACAATGCCATCGGTAGCCAGTGGAAGTGTAAAACGTTTTTCACCCCAAAAGGCGATATAATTCATAACGGCTGCTATATTAACACATTTTTGCCAAGTTGGTGAAACATTAAATCCTAAACTTTTGAGAGCAATTAGGCTTTCTTCGTGGGTGGTAAATACTTCTTTATCTGATAAAAATTGATAAACATACGCATCTAAACCACGTCTGGCAACTTCGGCAGAATCTTGCAATTTGAAACTTCCCGATGCTGCATTTCGTGCATTGGCATAACTTTCTTCGCCAGCTGCTTCGGCATCAGCATTCATTTTTTCAAATGAAGAATAAGGGAGAAAGCCTTCGCCACGAACTTCAAAAAGTCCCATTTCCTCAATAGGCAATTGAGTCGTTACTTTCAATGGTATTGTACGAATAGTTTTTACATTGTTTGTAATATCATCGCCTCGTACGCCGTCTCCACGAGTTACACCACGCACAAAAACGCCATTTTCGTAAGTCAATGAGAGTGAAATTCCATCAAATTTTAGTTCACAGATATATTCGTAGGCTTCGCCATTAAGTCCTTTTCTCACTCTTTCGTCAAAGTCTATTAGCTCTTGTTCGTTATAAGTATTTGCCAACGAAAGCATAGGAAAACGATGCTCTACACTGGCGAAGTTTTTGGTAATTGTTCCACCAACTCGGTGTGTTGGTGATTCGGGTAATTTTAGGGCAGGATATTGAACTTCGAGATTTTCCAATTCTTTTAACAATAAGTCAAATTCTTGGTCAGAAATTTCCGAAATGCTATCCATATAGTAGCGTTGGTTATAATGATTCAGTGTTTCGGTTAGTTGGGAGATTTTTTCGGCAGAGGTCATTTTAATAATGCTTGAAATGATTGAGGGGTATTTCGGTTTCAAATTTAAAACAAATATCAACAAAAAAACCTACTTCAAAGTAGGTTTTTGGGTATTATTACCAATAAATTGGAACTTTGTGTTACAAATTTATACACTCATTATGTCTCGTTCTTTGTCAGACATTAATTGTTCTGCTTTTTGAATATAACCATCGGTCATTTTTTGGATACGCTCTTCGGCTTTTTTTACTTCATCTTCAGAGCCTCCGTCTTTTTGTATTTTTCTCAACTCATCATTTGCTTCTTGGCGAACTTTACGAATGTTTACTCGAGCCACTTCAATTTCATTTTTAGCTTTTTTTACTAAATCTCTACGTCTTTCTTCGGTCATTGGCGGAATATTCAAACGAATATTTTCTCCATCATTGGCTGGCGAAAGTCCAATATTTGAATTTATAATAGCACGCTCAATGTCGCTAATGAGTTTTCGCTCAAAGGGTCTTAACGAAATTGTGCGTGCGTCGGGCGTGCTGATTGACGCAACTTGTGATAATGGCGTTGGTGAACCGTAATACTCAACCATAATACCATCGAGCATTTGGGCAGTGGCACGCCCAGCTCTGATTTTTGAGAGTTCGATTTGCGTATGTTTCAAGGCACGATCCATCGTATCTTTCGACATTTCCAGAACTAATTCTATTTCTTCCATTGTTAAAATGTTTCTAAAATCAATTAATTATTTTGATTTGTAAACTTCGTGATTTTATTTTAAACGATTGATATTCAATCTCCCACAAGCGTACCTACATCTTCACCTTTCACTACTCTCATGAGGTTTTCTGCTACGTTCATGTCAAAAACAATGATTGGCATTTTGTTTTCTTTACAAAGAGCAAACGCCGTTAAGTCCATGACTTTCAAGTTTTTATTGATTGCTTCGTCGTAGCCTATTTTAGCGTATTTTGTAGCAGTTGGGTCTTTCTTTGGGTCAGCTGTATAAACGCCATCTACGCTTGTACCTTTTAGCAGCACGTCAACGCCCAATTCATTGGCTCTTAATGCTCCGCCCGAATCGGTTGAAAAGTAAGGATTTCCAGTGCCAGCTCCTAAAATTACGACTCTACCTTTTTCTAAATGTCTAATAGCTTTACGGCGAATAAAAGGCTCAGCCACTTGTTCCATTTTAATAGCTGACATCAAACGGGTGAAAAGTCCTATTTTTTCTAAAGCACTTTGCACGGCCATTCCGTTGATTACAGTGGCAATCATGCCCATATAATCGCCTTGTTCACGGTCAATGCCAGGGCTTAGGCTTGCTCCACGAAAAATGTTTCCACCGCCAATCACAATAGCCACTTGGCAACCTGCATCTACAATAGATTTAATTTCTTGAGCATACTGCGAAAGAATATCGGAGTTAATAATTTGGCTTTTGTCGCCACCGTTGAGGGCTTCGCCGCTGAGTTTGAGTAGGATTCGCTTATATTTGAGTTCAGACATTAGGCTGGATATTTTGAGGCAAAGTTATGTTTAAAATTTTGAGATTGGAAAATTTGTATAACAATTCTCCGAATTTCTCTACTGGTAAGTGCAAAACTAAAGAATACTTTTACTCAAATTCAATAATTAATTGCCCTTTTTCTACACTATCACCTATGTTTACTTTGATGGTTTTGATTTTTCCATCACCTGCTGCTTTGATAGCGTTTTCCATTTTCATGGCTACCAAAATCAATAAAACATCGCCTTTTTTTACTTCATCGCCGACTGTTGCCTTTATTTCATAAATAAGTCCAGGCATTGGTGCTTTCAGGTTATTGAGTTTTGTAGATGTAGTATTATGAATACCCATCTTTTCTAAAAGCAAATCTGTACGGTCTTTCAGATTAATGGTGTGAATTGTGCCATTGATTTTTAGTTTGAAGATTTTTTCAGCATAATTGGCCTCTACGAGTTCGGCATTATACGATTTATTATCTTTCAAAATATGAAAATCTTTGTCTGAAATTTGGCGTAAATCCCAAGAAAAAGGCTCGTTGTTTAATAGAATCTGCTCTTTTCCTTCCGAAATCTCAAAACTACTATCATTAATTTGGGCTTTTAGCATGGCTGAAAAGATTATTTTTTATTTATCAAATATACACCAATCAAAATAATTATCATACCAAAATAATGTAAAAATGATATAGATTCACCATCAATAAAGCCCATGAGCGTGGCTACGACGGGTATTAAATAGGTAACTGACGAGGCAAATACAGGCGAAGTAATCTGCAAAACATAGTTAAATATAATGGCAGCAAGTCCCGAATTGATAGCACCCAGAAGTATAAGTAATAATAAAGGATTTAGGTTTTCGGCATTTACTCTTGATAAAAAGTCTGTCGAAAAAAGGATAATTGCTGATAAAATTGCCACCGTAAACAGCGTCCAAGCACTGAGCAAGATAGCATTGATTCCGCTTAAATGTTTGCCTACAATATTTACATTAAAACCATACATAAGTGAGGCAATAATGATTAAAAGAGCATAAGTATTGGCAAATGAAAGCCCATCTTTGCTCGAAGAAAGTACTAAAATTATACTTCCTACGAAACCTAAAACAAGTCCTGCAACTTGCCAACGTTTAATTATTTGTTGGAAGAAAATAGCTCCAACAATCAGTACAAATAGGGGAGTAGCAGAGTTTAAAGTGCCTGATAGTGAGCTATCTATCTTACTTCCTGCAAAAGCAAATAAAAATGCAGGCAGGAAATAACCAAGTAAACCTGACCACAAGAAATATTTCGTTTTTTCGACTGGATATTTTTTTCTGGCAGAAATTATCCAAGGTAAAAAGACTATTCCTGCCGACATAATTCTGACGGTTGCAATCTGAATAGGTGTAAAAACATCAAGGCTTTTTTTGATAATAAGAAAGGAAGAACCCCACATGGTAGCCAACAGACATAGTAATAGCCAAGAAATGAGGGTTTTGTTTTCAGGATTTGTAAATGTGTTTTTATTCACGTGGTTGGTTTTTGAAGTGATTTTGTAGAACGGATTTCCTAACCCGTCGTACGGTTAATCTATGCCAGCATATTCGACCTTAACAAGTTGTTTTTCAAGCAGATATCCATCGTAAACTATGGTAATTTCGTCGAGAATATCAGAAATTTCTTGCCATTCGAGCGAATAAACCAAACGCATGCGATATTCTTTGAAATTGGGTAAGCCTTTAAAATAATTGCTGTAATGTCTTCTCATTTCCAAAATTCCGAGTCTGTCACCTTTCCAACGAATCGAAAAAGCGAGATGTTTACGTGTGGCTTCAACTCTTTGGGAGATGCTTGGCGAAGGTAAATGATGACCAGTTTTGAAATAATGTTTAATTTCGTTGAAAATCCAAGGATAACCAATGGCGGCTCGCCCAATCATGATGCCATCTAAGCCAAACCGATTTTTGTAGTCTAATGCTTTTTCGGGTGAATCAATATCGCCGTTGCCAAAAATTGGAATATGTATGCGTGGATTTTCTTTGATTTTAGCAATCAATGTCCAGTCTGCATCACCTTTATACATTTGAGCTCGTGTGCGACCGTGTACTGTAAGTGCCTGAATACCAACGTCTTGTAAACGTTCAGCAACTTCTCCAACGTTTTTTGTTTCTTCACTCCAGCCCAAACGAGTTTTTACTGTAACTGGCAAATGCGTAGCTTTTACCACGGCGGCTGTCATTGCTGCCATCTTCGGAATATCTTGTAAAAGTGCCGCTCCTGCACCTTTACAGGCAACGTTTTTTACTGGACATCCATAATTTATATCAATCAAGTCGGGCTTTGCGGCAGTGGCAATGCGTGAGCATTCGCCCATTGTATCTACATCACTACCAAAAAGTTGAATACCGATGGGGCGTTCATACTCAAAAATATCTAATTTATGTACACTTTTAGCTGCATTACGAATCAAGCCTTCGGAAGAAATGAATTCGGTGTACATCAAATCTGCCCCGTTTTCTTTACAAACTAAGCGAAAAGGTGGGTCGCTCACATCTTCCATCGGAGCGAGTAAAAGCGGAAAATCGCCAAGTTCTATGTTACCTATTTTTACCAAAATTTATAATTTTTAGTTTATTTTGTCGCAGATTGCAGTTTGAAACTTCAATCTATTTATAGTTTCGATATTTCCGTTTGGGGTTTATACTCTAAACAGCTATCAATTTTATTCAACCTAAAATAGACAAAAACGGTTCGTTAAAAGTCAATGATTAAAAGCTAAAAGCCGATTAAATATTGCGAATGAGCAAATTACTCAATAATTTTACCACAAAATTACAAAAAAATACGCTATGAAACTTGTTGATTCTCGTGAAAATCCTGCGTCGTCGTCGCTTTTAATTATTATTGGGCTTTTTCTTGTTGGTTTTCTTTTTGTCGGAAGTCTCATTCAAATTTTGGTAATGGTAGCGGCTGGTGCATCCTTGCAAGATATGATGAGCAGTGGAGGCGATTTTAGTAAACTGCCCAATGCTTGGATAGGGATGATTTTGGGGCAGGGATTAGGTTCTTTAGCAGGTTTTGTAGGGATAGCGTGGTTTTACTGGCGAATTATTGAGAAAAAGCAATGGGAAGACTTGAATTTTAAACCTCTGCCCCAAATTCAGGTTTTTGGAATGGTAGTTTTGATAGAAATTGCTTTTATGGGTTTTAATGGTTGGTTACAAGAACTTAATCAAAATATTGTTTTTCCAGAAGCCTTGAAAGGTTTGGAAGCAATACTAAAAGAAATGGAAAATAAATTAGCGGAAGCAACCAAGTTTTTCACGAATTTTACTTCATTTTGGCAGTTTTTATTAGCTTTTTTGGTAATTGCAGTCATTGCAGGAATAGGGGAAGAGTTGGTTTTTAGAGGACTAATTATGAGAAAATTATTTCTTGGAACAAAAAATATTCATGTCGCGATTTGGGTCGCAGGTTTTATTTTTGCTGCTATACATTTTCAGTTTTATGGTATTTTACCTCGAATGATGCTCGGTGTCGTATTTGGTTATTTATATTATTGGACAGGAAATATTTGGGTTCCAATTTTTGCCCATATTTTCAACAATGGTTTGGCAATAGTCGTTATGTATTTATATAACTTGAAAATCATCAAAACCGACCTCGAAAGTATGGACGATATTCCGCTTTCAATTGTAGTTTTTTCATTACTCGCAACTATTGGTTTGATGTTTTTGTTCAAGAATTACATACAGCAAAAGGAATTGGATTCACAGAACGTATAGAATTTTGAAAGGTTTAATGGAAAATCAAAGTAAATTCAGACAATGGTTTAAGCGACTCGGTTGGGCTGGCTTCCTTTTCTTTTTGATAAAAGGTTTACTTTGGTTAATTATTCCCTACTTAATTGCGAAAGGAATTTTTTAAATAATGTAGAGTTACGACTGGCTCGTTCGAACCATGAAGTGTATGTAATTCACTAATTCGTAACTCAACATTCTGCATTTTTTCAATATCCCACACTTGTATTATCAGCTCTTGGGTCTGATGCACCTTCGAGAGTTCCGTCGGTGCGAAGCATTATACAGTCCATTCTTCCGAGTGTTCCTTTTTGTGCATCAATAATATATCCTCTTGATTTTAAGGCGTTTATGGTTTTTTCGTTGAACGCATTTGGTTCATAAACTGTGCGGTCAGGTAGCCATTGATGATGAAATTTCAAAGCATTTACTGCTTGTTGCATCGTCATTCCATGTTCAATTACATTCAAAATGGTCTGGTAAACCGAAGTAATAATCGTTGAGCCACCAGGCGTGCCAACTGCCATCAAAAACTTTCCGTCTTTTTCTACGATTGTCGGTGTCATTGAAGAAAGCATTCGTTTTTCTGGTTGAATTTCGTTGGCTTTATTTCCAATCAAACCAAACATATTTGGTACACCTGCTTTGATACTAAAATCGTCCATTTCGTTATTCATCAAGAAACCGCCACCTGCAACTACCACTTTGCTACCATAGCCGCCATTGAGTGTTGTAGTTATCGAAACAGCATTTCCTTCCTTGTCCACGACCGAGTAATGAGTGGTTTCATTTGACTCATAACCCGAAATATTCCCACCGTCAATTGCTTTGCTGTCGGTAGCTTTCGCAAAATTGAAATCTGACCAATGTTTTTTGAGGTAATCTCTACTCATCAATTCTTTCATTGGCACTTTTACAAAATCCATATCTCCCATCCATTTGGCACGGTCGGCATAAACTCGGCGTTCAGCCTCAATCATTACTTGCACCGTAGAATCGCTATTCCAGCCCCATTTGCGTAGTGGATACTGCTCAACGGTTCTTAGCAATTGTACCAAAGCTACACCTCCGCTTGATGAAGGAGGCATCGTAATAATATTATAATTTTTATAATCTGCCACGATTGGTTCACGCCAAGCTGAATGATATTTTTTCAAATCTTCGTGCGAAATTATTCCACCACCTTTCTCCATTTCTTTTACTAATAAATCGGCAATTTCGCCTTCATAAAAGCCGTTTCTTCCATTTTGTTGAATAATACGTAGTGTCTTTGCCAAATCTTTTTGAACCAACAAATCTCCAATTATCCAATCTCTATTTTCTGTATTAATGAAATATGGCGTATTTTCTCCATTTATTTTTTTGAAATTAGCTTTGTTATTATTCAGCCCAAGAGCTTCTAGCTGGGTAAGAACTACACCTTTTTCTGCTAAATCAATGGCAGGCTGTATGACTTTTTCCCAAGATAATTTTCCAAATTTTTTGTGAATTTCAACCATTCCATCGACTGTTCCTGGCACGCCACTTGCCAAATGTCCAAGCAAACTTAATCCTTGAATTACATCTCCTTTAGTATCTAAGTACATATCTCGATTGGCTTTCAATGGAGCTTTTTCTCTAAAATCTAAAGTATATGCTTTACCGTTTTTATCACGAATAACAGCAAAGCCGCCACCGCCCAAGTTTCCTGCAAATGGAAATACTACTGCCAAAGCAAAGTGAGTAGCTACAGCGGCATCGATGGCATTTCCGCCCATTTTCATTGTTTCTACGCCTACATTCGAGGCTTCGGGATGGGCAGATGCCACCATTCCATTTTGACCAATAACGCCTTTTTTGTCCGAGAAAAAGGCTTTTTGGTTGGGGTCTTCTTCAAAAAGTACAAATAAATCTTTCGATTTGCTCGAAATTCCATCGGTTGTTTGGACTGGTTTATTCTTGCAAGAAAAAACTAAAATAAATAATGTTAATAATAGAAGTGTTCTTTTCATGTTTGTTGATGATTTATCGCATGGCGAAACAGATATTTGTTCCACGTATCCTTGAAATTTGCCGTTAAATTACTAAAAACTACTGATTAGCGAAATTCATTTCCAAAACTAATTTTAGAATACTATTTTCGTAAAATTATTAACTACAATTTAATGCCCTTTGGGGTCTTAGGCATTTATGAAATTTTTCTTTCTCACATTCGAAAGTTTTCGCTTTGCTTGGCAGGCTTTGCGAGAAAATTTACTCCGAACCGTTTTATCGCTTTTGGGCGTAACGATTGGTATTTTTTCCATCATCGGGGTTTATACGATGGTTGATTCGCTCGAATCGAATATTAAAGGAAGTCTAAGTTCTATAGGTAGTAATGTAATTTATGTGCAGAAATGGCCTTGGCTTTTTGGTAATGGTGATTATCCGTGGTGGAAATATTTCAGACGACCAGAGGCAAAATATGAAGAGTTTAAATATTTGAAAGAAAACCTCGAACATACCCATGCCGTAGCGATGATGGATTTTCAAGGTGGGGTTTCGTGCAAAAAAGGCAATAACAGTATTGAGGCTCTTTGCCAGGGAGTTACTTATGATTTTACGGAAATTACAGAGGTTCCGATTGTGAACGGACGTTATTTTGCTCCGCAAGAAGTAGAATCTGGCAGAAATGTAGGTATTTTAGGAGCAGATATTGCAGATGCTTTGTTTCCAGATTCCGACCCAATTGGACAAACCTTCAAAATGAAAGGGCAAAATATTACGGTTATTGGTGTGCAAGAGCGAAAAGGGAAACAGATTGCAGATTTTGGAGGCCAACCCGACGAAAAAATTTTTATACCTTTTCTTTCGCACAAACGTATCTTTTCTTCGGGCGAACCTTATGGCGATATTGTGCTAAAAGGACTGGATGATGACGAAGGCTTGCTTGAACTGGAAGGTGAAACAATAGGCTTGATGCGAACTAAGCGAGGTTTACGACCATCGGAAGAAGATAATTTTGCATTAAATCGCCCCGAAGCTGCTGCTGCTGCTCTCGGTCAGTTATTTAGCACTATTCGTGGAGGAGGGTTTATTATTGGCTTATTTTCATTATTGATTGGGGGTTTTGGTATTGCCAATATCATGTTTGTTTCAGTAAAAGAACGAACAAATCTCATCGGAATTCAGAAGTCATTAGGGGCAAAAAACTTCTTTATTCTTTTCCAGTTTTTATTTGAATCTATTTTCCTTTGCTTAATTGGAGGTTTTTTTGGCATTCTACTTGTTTATTTACTAAGTTTCATGCCATTAGGCTCGCTTGATATTGTTCTCAGCTCGGGTAATGTTATCTTTGGAGTTATTATTGCGAGCATTATTGGCATAGTTTCAGGTATTATTCCTGCATGGCAAGCCGCTCGACTTGACCCCGTTATTGCGATTCGTAGTAAATAAATGTGTGATTGAGTGATTGAGTGAATGTGTGATTGATTAATTTTGGGCGATGAAGTTGATTATGAAATTAAAATGTAATCACTAAATTATTCATTCACAAATTCACAAATTCTTTCTAATGCCTATTATTCTTAGTATCGAAACCTCTACAAAAAGTTGTTCGGCTGCTATTCATCAAGATAGTAAGTTGCTGTCTATCAGTGAGTTATATAACGAAAAGTCTTCTTCTGGAATGCTTACTACGCTTATAGAGCATGTAGTAAAAACTGCCAGTTTGACTTTTCAAGACCTCGATGCCATCGCTGTTGCAAAAGGTCCTGGCTCATATACAGGTTTACGTATTGGTGTTTCTACTGCAAAGGGTTTGTGCTTTGCACTTGAAAAACCACTGATTGCAGTTAATACTTTGGAGGTGATGGCAAGTTCGATTTGCGAACGGTTCGCCGTGCGATTTCTAATTCCTAATTCCGAATCCGAAATCGCAAATCGTATCGCAACGGCAAACCATTCTGAAATTATAAAAATTCTCCTATGCCCAATGCTTGATGCTCGTAGAATGGAGGTTTATTGTGCTGTCTATCAATCAGATAAGATGGCGGTCGTTGAGACAACCCAAGCAAAAATTATTGAAGAAACTTCATTTGCAGACTTACTTCAAAACCATAAAATCATCTTCTTTGGCGATGGAGCAGAAAAATGTAGAGCGATTTTAAGCAAACATCCCAATGCTATATTCTTAAATGAAACTTTAAATCCTTCTGCAAAAAGTGTTGGTATTTTAGCAACCAAAGCTTTTGAGAATAATAAGTTTGAAAATGTAGCTGACTTAGAACCTTATTATTTGAAGGAATTTATGACTACTACGCCGAAAAAAGTAAAATTTGATTGAATTAAAGCAAAACAAATACCTTCAGCAATCGTTTAAAGACAAGTTGACTTAACTTTTGAGTTTTTTTATGGTATTTTAATCATTTGGCATGAGGTATTTTTTTATTTTGGCAACTTTTATAAGTTTTCCCATACAAATTTTTGCACAAGACTCTACCAAACCATTTTTGAGAAATAAGAGTTTTTTAGCTTTGCCAGTAGTTTTCAGACTCCCAGAAACACGCTTTGGTGGAGGGGTTGCAGGAGCAACTGTTTTTGGTTTTGCTAAAGACTCTATTTGGGCAAAACCCTCTCAAATTTCGTTTGGAGCTACTTATACGCAAAATAAACAAATCTTGATTTTTTTTCCTTTCAAGATTTTTACGCATAACAACAAATACTATTTTTCGTCCGAAAATGGCTTGTTTCGTTATAAATATACCTATGCTGGCGTAGGCGAAAACCGTGTTGCTGACGAAAACTATAGTGCTGATTATGTGAGATTCAGGTTTTTGGCTACCAAATTAGTTCGTTTGAATACTTATGTAGGGTTGAGGCTTAACTTTGAAAATTATAACGTTACTTCAACGGTAGAAGAAGGAGAACTTGCTTCTGGAAAGATAAATGGCAGCGATAAATCTCGCACCTTAGGTTTAGGATTGAGTATTTTGAGAGATACTCGTGACCAAGTTTTTTTTCCAACAAAAGGAATTTTTGGCGAAATTTATGTTGTACCATCAGGAAAAGTTTTTGGAGCTAACCGTAATTTTACTAAAATCTCAGCTGATATTGCCAATTATGTGAGTTTAGGAAAGAAAACAGTATTGGCAAGTAATTATGTGGCAGTTGCCAATATTGGTGATGTTCCATTCAATCAACTGGCTTATTTGGGCGGACAGTATAAAATGAGAGGTATTTTGGAAGGGTATTTTAGGGATAAAAATACCTTAATGATTCAGCAAGAGGTGCGACAAGAAATCTGGAAGAGACTTGGAGCAGCAGCCTTTGGGTCGGTTGCTTTCTTGGGAAATCAAGAAGATATTTTACGTTTAAAAAAACCTAAATTCACCTACGGAGCGGGCATCAGATTTGCTACCAAAAATCACTTAAATATCCGATTAGATTATGCCCTTTCGCCTTATGGCAACGGTAATATTTATGCTACTATCGGAGAAGCTTTTTAAATCTATGAAAATATTCCATAAACTACCATACCCGACATAATCGCTACTACTAACCAACCAATTATTTGTAAAAATAAAGAGTGCTTATAGCTGCCTACAAGTCTCGACTTTCGACTGGCTACTAAGATAATTGAGAGTGCAATTGGCAAAATAAAACCATTCAGAGTACCTACAAACACAAGTGTTTTGATTGGTTGTCCAACAAAAATAAAGATAATCGTAGAGAAAACAATAAAGCCAATAATGATTTGGCGATTATATTTTTCAAAATTTGGATGAAAAGTTCGTAAAAAAGAAACCGAAGTATAAGCAGCACCAACGACCGACGTAATGGCAGCAGCCCAAATTACAATCCCGAAGATTTTATAACCAATATCGCCCGCCGCACTCTGAAATACCGAAGCAGGTGGATTTTCTTTGCTGAGTGTAAAACCGGCAACTACCACACCCAAAGAAGCTAAAAAAAGCAAATATCGTACTACGGCAGTTACCAAAATACCCATTGTGGCACTTCTATTGATTTCGGGAAGGTTCTCTTCGCCACTAATTCCTGCATCAATAAGGCGATGCACACCTGCAAATGTAATATAACCGCCAACCGTACCACCTACGAGTGTAACTGTTGCCAAAGCGTCAAATTTTTGAGGAATAATTGTTCGCCTTACTGCTTCAAAAACAGGTGGATTTGACACAAAAACAACGTAGAGAATTAAAATAATCATCAAAAAGCCAAGTATTTTAGCAAAATTGTCCATTGTTTTTCCTGCTTCTTTTGAAGAAAAAATACCAATCGCAATTGCAGAACTGATAACTGCTCCAATTTTTACATCAATGCCAAAAAGAACTTCTAAACCTAATCCTGCACCTGCAACATTGCCAATATTAAAAGCTAAACCACCAATTACAATCAAAAAAGCCAATAAATAACCAAGTCCAGGAAGGAGTTCGTTGGCTAAATCTTGAGCGGGCTTCTTGCAGACAGAAACCACACGCCAAATATTGAGTTGCGTACCAATATCTAATAAAATAGAAAGCAAAATTACGAAGCCAAAACTTGCAGCGAGTTGTTGCGTATATACTGTGGTTTGAGTCAAAAAGCCTGGGCCAATAGCGGAAGTAGCCATCAAGAAAGCAGCCCCGATGAGTGTTGAGGAACGTTTGTTTTTCATAATTTAATAGTTTTATAGTGGTTGAGTTTTTTTACTTAATACCTTTATTTTCTAATGTTTTCTTTGTTTTAATTTTACTTCAACTTCACCGTCCAAACTTCAAATCTGGTTTTGTTGGGATTATAAATAAACAATTTATTATAGGTTTCGGAGTAAGAAATGGCAGGTAAATTGGTGGCTGGCAGAGGTTTATCACCTATGGTATTTCCTTTTATGTCGAAAACAGTATTGTTTTTTCCGTCGAAAATGGCAATTAATCTTAAATCATTACCCAAATCGAAATACCTTAGTTGCGATTTCATGAAGTTGGTACTTTCGATTTTAATGACCGAATTTCCCTGTTTATTGAAAATTACTAAAGATGTAGGCGTGCGGCGAACAATGAACCAATCTCGGCGATTTTGGTCAAATAGAACTTCAAAAACAGTTGCTTTGTCGGGACGTTCTAACTGAATATTTTCTTTGTCCTGACTATTGCCTGCCATATCTACTTTTTTGATTTCTCCAATTTCGGAAACTAAAGTCAAAACTGAAGTTTGGTCTTTGCTTTCTTCTATCACCATTGCCACTGGTCGAGCTGTGAGCGGAACTTTAGGAAATCCTTTCAGGCTATGTCCTTGTTCGTATATGACATCCAAAGTTCCATCTTTCTGCAAAACTGCCAAATAAGCATTGTTTTTGAATTTTACTGGTAAAATCTGAACAATATCTGTAAAATTACTTGATGTTTTTATCTTGCTAATTTTTTGCGTTTCTTCATTTATTATGTAGATATTTCCTGTGCCATCGGCTACATATATTTTTGTTTCGTTGGCAGCAACGGCTTTCACACCGCTATTTAGAGGAACATTCGGAAAGTTTGCCTCTAAACCTTTTTCGCTATCACGAGAAAAAAAAATTAAATTATTGGGTGTAGTGCTTAAATAATGGAGCAGTCCATTTTGAAAATAATCGGTAGGTATTAAATGGTTACTTGTAAGTGGTTGATTAATTGAAACCTTATTGATTTCTTTGGCAGTATTACTCACCATAAGTACCTGATTATTGGCTTGTTGTAACAATATTTCGTCGGCAGCAGTTACTGAATTTTTAATAATATTTGGATAAGCCACAAATGCTGAGTTGCTTGTGAGGCTATCTTGCAAAAAGTATTTCTTAATTAATATTTCTCGCTGTGTTTGTGGGATTTTCTCAATCAAAAATTTTGTACCGAAAGTGCTATTGATTACAAAATTTTCGACCGACATAAAACGAATTGCTTTGGCTCTTGCTTCATGTTTGATTGTAGTACTTTGCCATTTTGATGGCAATGAATAATAAATATTGTTCCAAACTCGCTGCGGACTTATGATTCCTGTAAATTGTGCTTGTGGACTTAGTTTTTTAATAAAATCTCGATAAATGCCCGATTTTGCCCAAGTTTGTCCAGTATTTAAGTTATTTAGATATTCTCGCATGGCATCTTCGCTATTGGCAAGAATAATATAATCGTCTTTTCGGGTGAAATAGCAATCAGAAAAACCTCTAAAAATCGAACCGAAAAGCATTGCAGGTAATTGACTAATTTCGATTTTTCGGACATAATTATTCAGATAAGTAAATGGCTTGGACTTGAAATAAGAAGACAGTTTTTCGGAAGAATTAGCAAAGTCTTCAAACAAGGTCATAGATTCAGCTGAATCTTCAGTTTTGATTAACAAGATTTTTTTGGAAGGTTCGTCGGCTGATGTCTCCATTTCACACATAACTACTTCATCTTTCAAAACCGAATAAAGACTGCTCAGATTAGCATTTAATAAGTTATTTACGCTATCACGCTCGGCTAAAAGTTCTTGCTCATTGGTTCGCATATAGTTATTCAAATCTTGTGCAAACCTCAATTTATTGCTAAAACTCATGCGAAAAGTGATGGCAGTGTTTTCAGTAATTAGATTGGTACATGTAAAAGGTTGGGGCTTTTGTCGCCCAAAAATTCCCAAAAATGGAATATTATTGGTTCCGCCTGAGTAAATATAAGCAGAAATCGTATTCGGCATTTTTTGCTTCTCGAAAACAATATCAGGATTACGGGGTGTAATATTTCCAAAAAACTCAATCAGGTTTGGAGATAATTGTGAAGGCAAAATATCAGCAACATTTTGTAAATTTCGACTTTTGAAATAAATATGGGCTGTTCCACGGCGGCTCTCTCGAAAAGGTACTCTTTCGATAGCTACGCCCGAGTTAATTCGATTAGCAACTTCTTCGAGCAGCACTTTCGAACCACTACAAATCAAAAAATCGTCGTGAATAAGAAAATTGAATAGCAAACGGCTATTATTATAATATAATTCGTTGATACGAAAACCTTTGTAGGTGCGACCATATACTTTTCGTTTGGATGCATCGGGTTGTGTAAGAGCATTAAGGAAATTTCCATCGCCGAAAGCCCCAGCAGGAATATAAATGATGTATTCGAGGTTCTTTTTATTTTCTCGGTGAAGTGAATATGTTATTAGTTTTTTCTCTACAAATTTCTTTGCAAGTTCTTCATTGTCAACGCTTTGAATAATAGCCTTCAACTGAGCAAGAGCATCATAGAAAACAGGAATATCAGATAATTGTGTAGAGTCCGACTGCTTTTTATCAAATAATGATTGTTGTATTTCAGAACTTTCGACAACCAAAAAAGCGTTATCTGGTACATAACTCCAAGCATCATTGCGAGGTGCAAACCAGATTTTGTAGATAATAAATATCGCAACGAGGCATAATAACACGTTGATGTACCATAGGTATTTAGCTTTTATCATGTCAATAGTCGAAGGTATAAGGCTCAAAGTCGATAGTTTTGGATAAATTATCGACTGATTATCTACACGGGCTTATTTTTGGAATATAAGTTGGTAGATTTGCAAAAATAAGTAATTAAAGATGTAATGTTCAAAATTTGGACTTCAAAGTTTGCTCTTATTTGATAAAATGATTCAGTTAGATACAATTTGTGCGTTGTCAACTCCTCAAGGTATTGGGGCAATCGGAGTAATTCGTGTTTCGGGCGAGCGTACTTTTGAAATTGTTAATAAGATTTTCAAAGGAGGTTCTCCAAAAAAGGATTTAAATACAGTTGATTCGCATACGATTCATTTTGGGACGATTAGAGATGGTGATGTGATTGTCGATGAGGTTTTGATAGCAGTTTTTAAAACACCCAAAAGTTTTACGAAAGAAGATGTCATCGAAATTTCGTGTCATGGAAGTGACTACATAATAAGGTATATTTTGAAACTTTTGTTGCAAAATGGCTGTCGTATGGCTCAAGCTGGAGAATTTACGCAAAGGGCTTTTTTGAATGGTCAATTTGATTTAGTACAAGCCGAAGCAGTAGCAGATCTGATTGCTGCCGACTCGGAAGCAGCTCATAAAACGGCCATGAATTTGATGCGTGGCGGTTTCTCGAATCAACTGAAAGTTTTACGTGAGGAGCTCATTAATTTTGCAAGCCTTGTTGAACTCGAACTTGATTTTGGTGAAGAAGATGTAGAATTTGCCGAAAGAGACGATTTGAAATCTTTGATATTGAAAATTCAGAATTTTCTGAAAATATTAATAGATTCTTTTGATGCAGGAAATGTAATCAAAGAAGGAATTCCAGTGGTAATTATTGGCCCACCAAATGCTGGAAAATCTACATTATTAAATATTTTACTTAACGAAGAAAAAGCCATCGTTACCGAAATTGCGGGTACGACTCGAGATGTTATTGAAGATATACTTTTTATTGAAGGAATAAAGTTCAGATTTATTGATACAGCTGGAATCAGAGCTACAAAAGATATAGTTGAATCTATTGGAATTGAACGCTCAAAAGAGGCAATGCGACGAGCAGAAATAGTCTTGCTACTCACTGACAATCAAGTAATTAACGAAGATTTTATTTTAGATTTTGAGGAGAAAAAAATCATTAGAGTTAGGAATAAGATAGATTTGTTTGAAAGTTTACAAAACACCTCACCCAAAGATACTTTCCTTCAAGGAGATGGAAGTAAAGATAAAAAGTCTCTCTCCTACAATGAGAGGGGTTGGGGTGAGGACTATTTAAATTCCGAACAACTAAACATCTCCGCTAAAAACAACATTGGAATTGAAGAGCTTAAAATCGCAATTGTAGCTAAAGCAAAAGTCAAAAAACAAGCAGATACTATGCTGACAAATTTAAGACATTTTGAACATTTGGTAAAAGCAAATGAAGCTCTAAGTGAGGTTCTTAATGGCTTAGATATAGGAATAACAGGAGATTTTTTGGCTCAAGATATTCGACTTTCATTACATCATCTAGGTGAAATCACGGGCAGTATCACGTCAGATGATTTATTGGCAAATATTTTCAGTAAGTTCTGCATTGGAAAGTAACCGCCCAAAATAAGCAAATATCAAACACATAGAAAAGACAGCTAAACGCCTAATAATTAGGTATTTAGCTGTTTTTTATTGCCTGTTTGTTTTGTTTTGTTATTGGTTTATTTTGTTTATATTTGTACCTCATTTGTACCTCAACGGATTTCTGCACCTCGAATCCGTTTTTTAAGGCGAAATTATTGCACTTAAATACACTTATTTATACTTACAATATCTTACAGCAATACTATGAGTTCAAATATTAAGGTACAAAGAATTTGCCAGCAATGCGGTAATGAATTTACAGCCCTGACAACAGCCACAGCGTACTGTTCTAAGCAATGTAATAGTAAAGCCTACAAAGCAAAGTTAAGAGCAGGAAAAGTTGAGGTAAGCAATAAAGAAACCAAGCAGATTAAAAACAAACCTATTGAAGAACTGAAAACTAAGGAGTTTTTGAGCGTTCGGGATGTTTCAAAACTGATAGGGTGTTCCGTTCGCACTATCTACTATCATATTGAGAATGGAAATATTAAAGCCGTTAACATAGGGCAAAGAATCACAAGGGTAAGACGTTCGGACATTGATAAACTATTTGAGCAACCTCAACCAATTTTAAGCCCTCCAAAGTTAATTGAGTACCATATTTCGGACTGTTATACTATTATGGAAGTACAAAACAAATTTGGCATTTCAGATTCAGCACTCAATAATATCACAAAACGAAATAATGTATTAAAAATAAAAAAAGGAAAGTTTACATACGTTCCGAAAGTAATTATTGATAAACTATTAAGCTAATTTCTAAGCATAAAGGACAAATGGCTACCAAAGTAACACTTCGAGAAAAACCAATTTCTAAAAATAGACATAGTTTGTATTTAGATTTTTACCCTCCGATTATCGACCCAACCACAGGCAAACCAACTCGAAGGGAGTTTTTAGGCTTTTACCTAATTGATAAGCCCAAAAGCCCTATTGATAAAGACCACAACAAAGAAACTTTGGCAGTAGCTGAAAGCATAAGGCAGAAACGCCAAAATATTTTGGATAAACCCGAAATTTACACAGGTTACGAGCAGGAGCAGTTGAGGTTGAAAGAACAAGGCGAACAAAATTTTGTTGAGTATTTCAAAAAGTTGGTAGATAAGCGTAAAGCATCGAACTACGATAACTGGGTTTCAGCTTATAAGTACCTCAACGCTTTTACTAAGGGTACGCTGCGAGTTAATGACCTCAACGAAAAGTTTTTCAATGACTTCAAAGAGTATTTGCTTACTACGCAAAGCAATAAAAGTGATAAGGTTATTCTTTCGCAAAATTCGGCAGTATCGTATTTTAA
>NZ_JAYWCU010000125.1:0-5176 GCF_043780375.1 Emticicia sp.
TCGTTTTGGCGTATTTTTAAGTATTGCATATCGCTTTTTTTTGCAAAGGTCGCACAAACGCACGTTAATATAATAATTTAGTGTTCAAAATGTCTATTAATATTCAACCAGAAAGATATCTGACTTAGATTATGACCTTATTGAGGTTTGTTTTTTGCATTTTTGGGGAAATGTAATTACTATTAATGAAATTGTTACAAACGATGGAAGGTCTGTAAAATTTGTTATTATACGACAATAATATGGAAGAAATTGCACATCTAAAACACCAAATAGAACAGGAGCAAAAAGCCCGTAAACAAGCCGAGCAAATCTTGGAATCAAAGTCTTTGGAGCTATACGAAGCTAATAAACAGCTTAGACAACTGAATGAAAATCTTGAAAATCAGATAAAAAGAGATGTTTTAGAGCTTCAAAAGACTGAAAAACGCTACCAAGAGCTAATAGAATCAGTACATGATATTATTTATAAAACTTCACCTGAAGGTTTTTTTACCTACGTAAATCCATTTGTTGAGCAACTTTTGGGCTTCACCGAAAATGAAATTATTGGGCTGCATTACTTCGAACTCGTATTGCCAGAATACCATAAAGATTTAGTGAATTTTTATCAAAAAATGGTACTACAAAAGCAAGAAAGTGCTTATTTGGAGTTTCCTATTGCAACTAAAAGTAAAAAAATAGTTTGGATAGGTCAAACCGTTCGTTTGATTGAAACTGACAATAAAATAACAGAACTTGTGGCAGTAGCTCGGGATATAACTGACCGAAAAAAGGCTGAAGAAATGCTCGGAACTACCCAAACCCTCCTTTCGACACTTATTACAAATATGCACAAAGGAGTGTTAGTTGAAGATGAAAATGGAAAGGTTATTCTGGTAAATCAATTGTTTTGTGAAATTTTTAATATTACAGTTCCGCCCGAGTCTTTGGTTGGTATGGATTGCTCGCAATTTGCCGAGCAATCGAAGTTTTTCTTTACTAATCCTGAGCAGTTTTTACAAAAAATAAACGAAATATTAGTTCGTCAAGAAATTTGCGTAAAAGAAAACCTTAGCATGATTGATGGACGTATTTTACAACGAGACTATATTCCTATTTTCTTAGAGGGGCATTATCGAGGACATCTCTGGGAGTACAATGATATAACTGAGCAACATCGCTCACACGAACTTATCCGTAAAAGCGAAGAGAAGTATCGTGGTATTATGAATAATATGGAGTTAGGTTTGATAGAAGTTGACAATAAACAGACTATTATTCGAGCTTATGACAGTTTTTGTAAAATGATAGGATATAGTCAAGAAGAATTGATTGGTCAAGTAGCCTCAGAATTATTTTTACCAAAAGAATTTATCGAAGTACTTAATACTCAGCAACAACTAAGAAGTAAAGGACTTGCTTCATCGTATGAATTACAATTGATTAGAAAAGATGGAAGCCGATGTTGGGTAATAGTTAGTGGAGCTCCAATTATAAATGAAAATGGGGAAGTTGTTGGTTCACTTGGTATTCACTATGATATAACCAATAGAAAACTCCTTGAACAAGAACTTGAGCAAGCAAACCAAATTGCCGAAGATGCTCTACAGGTCGAAAAACAATTTTTGGCAAACATGAGTCACGAAATTCGTACGCCTCTCAACGCTATCATTGGAATGACACATTTATTGTTTGATACTCGCCCAAACAAACAACAATACGGATATTTAGATATTCTTAAAACATCGGCTGACTTTTTGCTAAGTCTAATATCTGACTTGCTGGATATGGCAAAAATTGAAGCTGGTCGTATAGAATTACATAAACATCCTTTTGATTTAGTGGGTTTACTGCGGACAATTCAACGGGTATTTCAAATAAAACTTGAAGGTCGCCCAATTGAGCTAAATTTGATGATTGATACCCAAATTTCAGGAAATTATATTGGTGATGATCTTAAATTGAATCAAATTTTATTAAATATTCTCGGGAATTCTGAAAAATTCACCGAATATGGCTCAATAGATATTGTGGTTAAGCAAAAAAAGCTAAAAGGAGAAATTACCTGGATTGAATTTAAAATCACCGATACTGGAAGCGGAATTCCAAAAGAAAAATTAGAGTTTATTTTTCAAAAATTTAAACAAATCAATGCTCATGAACACAAACACAAAGGCACAGGCTTAGGTTTAACTATTTCGAAGCAATTGGTTGAATTTCAAGGTGGTACTATTAATGTAAAAAGCCATGAAGGCACAACCTTATCATTTGTGATTCCATTTCAAAAATCGGCTACCGAAGTTGTCCCAAATAATAATGAGATACGGCTTGCACCAAGCAATGTAAAGGGATGTTGGATATTAGTAGCCGAGGATAATATTATGAACCAAAAATATATAAGTGGATTACTTAACAAATGGAATATCAATTTTACTATTGCATCAGATGGGAGCAAGGCTGTTGAGCAAGCCCAAAAACAAAAGTATGATATTATCTTGATGGATATTCAGATGCCAAATATGGATGGTTTTGAAGCAACTACTAAGATTCGGAATACAAATAACCCTAACCAAAAAACACCTATTATTGCTCTTACTGCATCGGCAATGATAGACCAAAAAAATAAAGCACTCGTTGTTGGTATGGACCATTTTATAACGAAACCTTTCGCACCAAATAACTTATTAAATATTATTCAAAACTATATTAATATTTCTAAATTAACCCTCAAAAATCCTCCTAAATATAATTTAACGCTTGATCAAAATCGTTTAGTCGAGCTTTACGGCGACGATAAGGCTTATGCGGCTGATATTTTTCAAACATTCTTGGATGATATTTTGCCCGACTTTTCTGTAATCGACCAAATGATAGAACAAAGTGATTGGGCAGCTCTTAGCAATCATGCACACAAGATAAAACCGACACTTGGCATGGTTGGTCTGAGTGAATTAGAGACCCAGATGCAAGAAATTGAAGAAAGAGCAAAAGATAACATTAATACAGATACATTGAAATTGCTGTGGAATGATCTGCAAATAAAACTCGAACAATTTATCCCAATTTTAAAAGAAGAACTAACTAAATTTAAGAGCTAATTCTATTTTATTAATAATCAGTTGTTTTATTTAGAAACATACTACAAATGAGGTATGAAATAAATCATTTGTAGTATGTGCTTTATAACTATCATCTGTCAAAAATACTTTAATATTACCACCAAGGGACACAATTTATACGTAAACAAAGTCATTTTTCTCGTATTTCAACTCTGAATTCTTGCTCGGAGTTCTAAAACTATATTTAGCTATTTTTTGGAATAATTCTTTAGGATTAAAGGGTTTTGTTATATAGTCATTCATACCTGCAGAGAATGCTCGGTCTTGATTAGTGAAAGTTGCAGAGCCTGTTAGGGCAATAATTGGTACATCGGCATCTTTTTCTCTAATTTTTTCGGCAGCAGTATAACCATCCATTATCGGCATCTGAATGTCCATTAACACCACATCATATTTTCCTTTTTCAAACTTTTTTGTTGCCAAAAGTCCATTCTCAGCTACATCTATTTCAATTTGCCATTTTTCTAAAAACTTACTGGCAACTTTTATATTAATTGGGTAATCTTCAACCAAAAGTACTCTCACACCTTTTAGTGTATTTCCAAATGATAAATCACTCCATCTTTCTAAAGCCTTATTTTTTACTTCTGAGCCAATTTCCAATTCTATTGTAAAATAAAACTTAGAGCCTTTTCCTGGTTCACTTTCGAGATGAATTTCGCTTCCATGAAGTTCTAAGAGTTTTTTAGTAATCACCAGTCCTAAACCTGACCCACCAAATTGTCGAGTAGTTTCCACGTTTGCTTGGGTAAATTTATCAAAAATCATGTCTTGTTTATCCAAAGAGATACCGATACCCGTATCAATCACCGAAATATCCAATATTACTCGATTCTCAATTTTTCTTTGACAAGAAAGCTCAACACTTATACTACCATTTCTGGTAAATTTTACAGCATTTGATACCAAATTAGAAATGATTTGTCCCAGTCGAAGTGAATCTCCAAGTACAATATTAGGTACATCATCATCAATCATCAACCTGATTTTGTTGCCTTTTTCTTCTGCCTTTACTTGATTTGCTTTCTTAATATTGGATATAAGTTGTTTAAAATCAAAATATATTTTTTCTAACTCTACTTTTCCAGCTTCAATTTTACTAAAATCTAATACATCATTAATTAATACGTGCAGGTTATCTGTCGAAAATTGTAAGATTTTGAGATTTTCAGCCATCGTATCGCTTATATCTTCTTGTTGCATGAGGTAAGTTAGCCCAATTATTGCATTTAAGGGTGTACGAATTTCATGGCTCATCATCGAAAGAAACTCTGATTTTGCTTGAGTGGCATACTCAGCCGCTTCTTTAGATTTACGTAATTCTATCTCTATTTGTTTTCGATTTTCAATATGTATTTTTAAAAAATCAACTAATCCAAGCAAGTTATTTGAGTCTAATATCTTAGGTTCAAAACCTTCTTTTACTTCGAGCGAACGAATGGCATCAATCAATTTTTCAACTGAAAGTCTTCTTTGCTTTATCTCTTCTTTGAGTTTATTATTTATTTTGGCATACTCCTTTTCATTAAGTTGAGAAGACTTTTCAAACAACTTTTTATCTCTTTCGAAATTAAAATAGGATTCATTTATGACTTTTATGAAATTTTGAAAACATTCATGTACCAAGCAATCTTTGGTGAGTTGCTCTGCAATTTGCTCAGTCAGCAAATGATGATTTTTAGTGGCAGTCATAACGAAATTAATTTTGAGATTGAAGTAGTATGTCATCATTTAACATGCCTTGATAAGACAAATTGTAGAATCAAATCAATCCTACAAAACCTAAGAGTAATACATTTTCAACTCATTAGATTGTATGATAAATACTCCTCAAATGTATTCTTTTCTCTATGCAATTTATAAGCCATGAACTACCATTAGGTACTTATTAAACCAAAAAGCCAAATATTCGCCTATTTATATGAAGGGTTTTAGAACTTTATTTTTAAAACCCTATGTTTTAATTAAAAAACAGTAATAAGAGATTGTTTTGGAATTATAGAAATTAGCTAAAAATTGAGAATCGGCGTATCTTGTTATCGACCAAAACAACAAGATATTGCAGACAAGTTTTT
>NZ_JAYWCU010000126.1:0-8601 GCF_043780375.1 Emticicia sp.
TCGTTTTGGCGTATTTTTAAGTATTGCATATCGCTTTTTTTTGCAAAGGTCGCACAAACGCACGTTAATATAATAATTTAGTGTTCAAAATGTCTAATAATTCTATTAATGGCAAGATTTTACGAATCAATTTAGATGGAACAATTCCTGAAGATAATCCAACAGCAGGAAGTCCGATTTGGAGTAAAGGACACCGAAATCCTCAAGGAATGGTTTATGCCAATGGTAAACTTTATGTAAGTTCGCACGGACCAAATATTGAAGATGAAATTAATCTAATTGTTCAATCGGGAAACTATGGTTGGCCTAATGTCAATGGCCCTTGTGATACACCAAGTGAAATTACTTTTTGCAATGCTAATTCAACCATACAACCTATCTTTTCTTCTGGAAACGTTACTTGGGCATTTTGTGGCTTAGATTATTACAATAGTGACACTTATCCGCGTTGGAAAAATAACCTTTTGATGGTTTCGCTCAAAAATCAGACTTTTTATAGTTTCAAACTCAGCGAAGACAGAAATACTATTGTCGGACAGCCAACTTTATATTATACAAATCAATTTGGTCGTTTGCGTGATATTGCCATTTCGCCCACAGGAAAAGTTTATATCTGTACTAATAATGTTAGTCCATCTGACAAAATCATTGAAATTACGCCAGTGGTTGATTAAAATACGATTATTTTATGTTAATTCAAATCTTGCTCTGTGAAGTTTCGTATAGACTTCGTAGAGCAAGATTTTTTGCTTATAATTGTAAACTTATTTTGTACAACTCGCCAAAATCTAATGAAAAAATCACTACTTTTTCTAATATTCATATCCCAAATCGGACTTTCTCAAAAACTAAAAATTGATACAAAAACAACCTACCAAACCATACATAGTTTTGGGGCTTCAGATTGTTGGTCGATGCAAATGATTGGTGAAAATTATCCGATTGAAAAGCGAGAAAAAATAGCGAGTTTATTATTTAGCAAGCAATTAGATAAGGCAGGAAATCCGAAAGGAATTGGACTTTCGATGTGGCGATTTAATATCGGAGCGGGCAGTACAGAACAAGGAATTGAGAGCAAAATTACGAATGAATGGCGTAGAGCAGAATGTTTTCTGGAAAATGAAAAATATAATTGGAATAAACAACGTGGTCAACAATGGTTCTTGGAAGCTGCTAAAAGAAATGACGTTGATTTTACGCTGGGTTTTCTGAATTCTGCACCCGTTTCGATGACAAAAAATGGTTTGGCAATTGGTAGCGGCAAATTAGGCGAATGGAATTTTGATAAAAACAAAATTGATGATTTCACGAGTTTTCTGACGAAAGTATCGGCAAAACTTAAATTTGATTATATCAGTCCATTCAACGAACCACAGTGGGATTGGGGGCCTAAATCAAAATCGGGATTTGGTTCGCAAGAAGGAACGCCCATCAATAATGATGATTTGGCTTGGGCGGTGCGGAAATTAGATGCGAAAATGACAGACCGAAAATTAAACACAAAGGTTGTCATTACCGAAGCCGCACAAATTGATTATATGTACAAATCGAAGACCAACCGAAGTGAGGCAAAACAGGACAATCAGATTGAAGATTTCTTTTCAAAATCGAGCAAAAACTATGTTGGCAATTTAAATTCGGCAGAAAAAATAATTTGTGGGCATAGTTATTTTACGACTTCGCCAAGCAATGAATTAATCAGTAAACGTCAAGATTTATTAGCCAAGGTTCAGCAGCAAAAAATCAATTATTGGCAATCGGAATATTGTATTTTGGGCGACAATGCTGGCGAAATCAAAGGTGGCGGGCAAGATTTAGGCATGAAAACCGCTTTGTATGTTGCCAAAGTTATTCATGCCGATTTGACTTATGCTAATGCTTCAGCGTGGCATTGGTGGCTTTCGGTCAGTGCCAATGATTATAAAGATGGGTTGATTTATATCTCAAACAATGGCGTAAAAGGAGAAAACGATAGCAATAAATTTGATGGTGAAGTTTATGATTCAAAACTCCTGTGGGCATTTGGTAATTTTTCAAGATTTGTCAGACCACAAATGCAGCGAATAAAAATCGAAACCGATAACAAAGATTTGATGATTTCGGCCTATAAAAGCTCAAAACAGATTGTGGTGGTGATTGTGAACTCTGCTCAAAATCAGCGAATCGACCTGCCAAACCTTACAAGAAATCAAGTAATTGACACCTACACAACATCAAAAGATAAGAATTTAGCTCACAGCAAAATCAAAGGCACAAGTATTGAAATACCTGCTGAGGCGGTGGTTACTTTGGTGACGGGGTTGAGGTAGTTGCTTTTTATGTCCTACGTTTGGCTCAATATTTATCCATAATAAATTTGTGAAAAGCGTTCTTTATAATACAACTACGCAAAACCTATTCTCAGATGCCGTTGTAACCCGCAATGGATATTGAACGGCTGACACAATGACTGATAGCTCCACTACGGTTTTAAAATCAGCCAAACTTCTTCACTTTATTCGCTAACATTTAGGAGAACAGGGGAACGAAAAAAAATTAGTAAAAAATAATACTTACCTTATATTTTACTATATTCATGCCGTAATCGTACGAATAACAATTTTTAATTTTTAATTTATGCAAACAGGAACAGTAAAGTTTTTTAATGATTCAAAAGGATTTGGTTTTATTACACCTGACGATGGAGGTGAAGACATCTTCGTACATATGTCTGGTTTGATTGACCAAATCCGTGAAAATGATAAGGTAAAATTCAACGTTGAACAAGGCAAAAAAGGGTTGAATGCAGTTAATGTTCAGGTGGCATAATAAAATACTGTCTTGTCCTAAAATAGGTTTGTGTAAACATATTTTAGGACAAGCATATTTTAAGCATTTTTCAAAAGACCTACTTCTTCTCAAAATAATCAACTGTCAAGTGACAAAGTGCTTTTACGCCGAGACCTAAGCCGCTATCATCAATAAAAAAGTCTGGTGTATGGTGCGGTGCAGCAACGGTGCTTCCAACGGATTTTCCACCCAAAAAGAAGAAAAATGCTGGTACTTTTTTGCCAAAAAAACTAAAATCTTCTGCTCCTGTGGCGAGCGATGCCGATAAAATATTGTCTTTTCCAGCCAATGCAGTCAAAGTTGGAGTCATTTTTTCGGTTAAAGTTGGGTCATTATAAGTTACTGGCACGCCAATATTGATTTTCAAGTCGGCAGTTGCACCCGCACTTTCGGCAATATTAGTCGCAATTTCTTGCATTCTTCTGTGAATTAATTTTTGTTGAGTATCGCTAAATGTTCTGATTGTGCCAATCAAAATTGCTTCTTCGGGAATAATATTATTTCTAATTCCACTATTAAATGCCCCGACGGTAACAATTGCAGGATTTTCGGTGATGTCAACGTTTCTACTAATGATAGTTTGAAAAGCCATTACGATTTGTGAACCAGTTACAATTGGGTCAATACCACTCCACGGACTCGCTCCGTGTGTTTGTTTACCTTTAATTTTTAAAGTATAAGTATCGGCAGCAGCCATTTCTGGGCCCGAACGAAACCTAATTTTGCCAACTTCTGTCAAAGAATTAATGTGCAGTCCAAAAGCCACATCTACTTTTGGATTTTCCATAACACCTTGCTTTATCATCAAAGCAGCACCACCTTCTTCGCCCGCTGGAGCTCCTTCTTCGGCAGGTTGAAAACAAAATTTCACTGTTCCTGCCAAATCATTTTTCATAGATGAAAGCACCTCAGCAACCCCCATCAAAATCGCCACGTGCGTATCATGCCCGCAAGCGTGCATTACACCCGTTTTTTGGTTGTTATACTCCGTTATTACATTCGATTTGAACGCCAACTCGCCTCTTTCTGTTACAGGAAGTGCATCCATATCTGCTCTGAGAAGTACCACTGGGCCGGGTTTTCCGCCTTTCAAAATTCCTACAACGCCTGTGTACGCAACTTTTTCTTGTACTTCAATTCCGAGAGATCTTAAGTGTGCAGCAATTTTTTCGGCAGTTTTGAATTCACGATTGCCGAGTTCTGGATTTTGGTGAATATCTCTTCGCCAAGTAATTACTTTTTGGTCAATTGATTCGGCTTTTGAGTTGATTTTTGCTTTTAATGAACTTTGCCCAAAAGTGTAAATACTTGATAATGAGAGCACTAAAAATAAGATTCTTTTCATTTTGATTAGATTTTGTTGATGAAAAATGATTTTTGAAAAAATTCGGTCGGATTTTTTTCCAAACATAACGATTCTACGAATAGCTTTATAAATACACCCTGTTTTTTTCCTGCATTTGCCAAATCATCCCGAATTGTGTTTCTTTGTTAAAAAATAAACTTTTGATATGAAACCAGTTTACAAAGCACACCCTTGGCATGGAATTCCAGTAGGCGAAAAAGCCCCTGAAAGAGTTACAGTTTTTATCGAAATTGTGCCTTCCGACACTATTAAGTATGAAGTAGATAAAGAATCGGGTTATTTAAAAATTGACCGTCCACAAAAATATTCAAATATTATTCCTTCTCTCTATGGCTTCATTCCGCAAACTTATTGTGGTGAAGAAGTAGCCAAGTTAGCTCGTGAGCGTGGCTCTGAAAAAGTACAAGAAGGCGACGGCGACCCATTGGATATTTGTGTGCTTTCGAGTCATCATATTCCACACGGAGATATTTTATTACAAGCTATTCCGATTGGTGGACTTTGTTTGATTGACAAAGGTGAAGCCGATGATAAAATTATTGCAGTATTGGTAGATGACCCAATTTATCAAAAATTTACTGATATTAGCGAACTTCCCGATGCGATTCTGACTCGCCTAAAACATTATTTCTTAACTTACAAGAGTTTGCCAGACGAGAAGAATGCCATTGAAATATCAAACGTTTATGGAAGATTTGATGCCCACGAAGTTATCAGAAAATCAATGATGGATTACCGTGATTTGATCTTTAAACCTGTTTAAGGTTTCATAAATTAGAGAATGTTTATTGATTTAAAGCCAATTATTGATTATCAATTTTTCATTATCCATTAAAGTTGTACCTTTGTGCTTGATAATCAACTAATTACAGCAGTGATGCTGCAAATCCCATGAGGAATTCAAATTCAGGAAGACCACCAAGACCAAGAACAGAAACGAAAGACAAAAACTCGTCTTCTGTCAAGAAGTCATTCAGCACAGACCGTGCATCTTATCCAAATCAAAGACGAGAAGACGACCGCAAACCCTTCGGCGAAAAGCGGGATACGGCTCAAAAACCTTTTGGTAATAACAGACCTTATCAAAAACGAGAAGATAGCAACGACAGACGGGATACCGCCCAAAAACCTTTTGGTAATGATCGACCTTATCAAAAACGAGAAGACGATAAAAAACCATTTGGTGAGAAGCGGGATACCGCCCAAAAACCTTTTGGTAACGACCGACCTTATCAAAGACGAGAAGACGATAAAAAACCATTTGGTGAGAAGCGGGATGCCGCCCAAAAACCTTTTGGCAATGACCGACCATATCAAAGACGAGAAGACGATAAAAAACCATTTGGTGAGAAGCGGGATGCCGCCCAAAAACCTTTTTCGAGCGGGCAACGAAATATTGATAGACCGTTTCAGAAAAGAGAAGATAGTGGAAAACCGTTCGGCGATAAACCTAAAAGTTTTTCAGACGAAAGACCTGCTCATCCATTCAAAAAACGAGATGAAAGCGGCAGAGCAACCTCGAATGATAGAAAAAACGCTTTTTCGGCAGATAAACCACGTTTTCAGAAAAATGAACCTTTTAAGCCAAAAGAAAATCAGGCAACATCTTCACGAATCAATGCCCCAGATTATGACGAAGAAAAGCTAAAAAGTAGGCTTTCAGAAAAGGTACAAAAAAAACTTTTGAAAGAAGAAAAAACCTCCTCTCCTACCGACTCGATAAGACTAAATCGTTATATTTCTAATGCAGGAGTTGCTTCTCGCCGTGATGCTGACCAATTAATCGCTGCGGGCGAAATTACAGTAAATGGTAAGGTAATCATCGAAATGGGCTATCAAGTAAAGCCCGATGATGTAGTAAAATACGGAAAAAAGATTTTGAACCGAGAAAAAATGGTTTATTTATTATTGAATAAGCCAAAAGATTTTATCACGACAACCGAAGACCCCGATGACCGTAGAACGGTGATGGATTTAGTAAAAAATGCCTGTCCAGAGCGAATCTACCCAGTTGGTCGTTTAGATAGAAATACAACAGGATTGCTACTTCTAACAAACGATGGCGAATTAGCAGAAAAACTCTCTCACCCATCGCACGAAATCAAGAAAATTTACCAAGCTGAGTTAGATAGACCAATCTCGGAAGAAGATTTTGAAGCAATAACCAATGGTATAGAGTTGGAAGACGGTTTTATAAAACCCGACGAATTGGCTCTCGTTACACCCGATGCCGAAGTAGTAGGAATTAAAATTCACAGCGGAAAAAATCGCATTGTGCGTCGAATTTTTGAGAGTTTAGGCTACGAAGTAATGAAACTCGACCGCACAACATACGCTGGTCTTGACAAAAAAGACCTTCCACGTGGCAAATGGCGTTTTTTAACCGAAAAAGAAGTAATTCGATTGAAATATATGATATAAAAAGCTCAATGATGAATGATAAATGTTGTATTCAAATTTATGATTTTATAAAAAACCTGTGGGTAGTCTCTCACAGGTTTTTGCACAAAACACAGTCGTAACTTACTGATAACAAAGAATTTACAAAATATATTATTGGTTATTTAACATTCATCATTCATCATTGTACCATTTCCTTTACAACTCACTGACCAAAATTTATTATCTTTGTTCCTGATTTTAATAAAATACAAAGTAGAGAATGAATTATAATTTAAATCACGTTCCGAAACGTACAACTATACCACGTGAGTCTGGACTAACGATGGTAATGGATAAAGGATTGAGTATCAGAGAAGTAGAAGATATGTTGTCTATTTCTGCCCCCCACATTGATATTGTAAAACTTGGCTGGGCAACCTCTTTCGTAACGCCCAATCTCAAAGAAAAAGTCAAAGTATACCAAGATGCTAAAATTCCACTCTATTTTGGTGGAACATTGTTTGAAGCATTCGTTGCCCGTGACCAATTTGAAGATTATTTAAGAGTTTTAGACCAATATAATCTTGAGCACGCCGAAGTTTCAGATGGCTCAATAGAGATTCCAAGTAATGAAAAATGTGAATATATTCGTCGATTGGCAACTCGTGTTAAAGTGCTTTCAGAAGTAGGTTCAAAAGATGCTGAAAAGATTTTTGCTCCTTATAAATGGATTGAAATGATGCAGTCGGAGCTTGATGCTGGTGCTTGGAAAGTAATTGGTGAGGCTCGTGAAGGTGGAAATGTTGGACTTTTTCGTAGTAGTGGCGAAGTGCGTCAAGGTTTGGTAGATGAAATTATTCATGCTATTCCTGCCGATAAAATTATTTGGGAAGCCCCACAAAAATCCCAACAAGTTTACTTTGTAAAATTGGTTGGCACAAACGTAAATCTCGGTAATATTGCACCAAACGAAGTAATTCCACTCGAAACCATTCGTTTGGGGCTACGTGGTGATACATTTGCTAATTTCTTGCCCGAAAAAACAAAAAAACGCTTTAAACTGGGCAAATACAGCGGCGACAAACGTATTACTCAAGAAGAGTAATTTCAATACAAACATAAATGAGGTATAAATTTTAATCTTTTTCTGCCTCATACATCATATTTATATAATCCTTCTGCATCAAATCTCTTAACATGGAATTTATACATTTTATTCTTAATCTGCTAAAAGACCCTTTGGCTGCTTTAACTCAATTTATCAATGATAATGGAACATTAACTTATGGTTTGCTATTCCTGATTATTTTTGCCGAAACAGGATTAGTAGTAATGCCACTTTTACCGGGTGATTCCCTGTTATTTGCTGTTGGTGTATTAGCCGCTCCCGCTACAGGCGGTAAAATTGATATTACATTTGTTATTCCTTTATTAATTTGTGCAGCATTAATTGGCGACAATGTAAACTATTTTATTGGGAAATATTTTAGTGATTTTATTAAATCAAAAGATAAAATACTATTTCTTAAACGTGAACACATTACAAAAACAGAAGAGTTTTATGAAAAAAATGGCGGGCAAACTGTAATCATGGCACGTTTTATACCCATTGTTCGCACAGTTGCTCCATTTGTTGCTGGTGCTGGAAGTATGAAATATCCAAAATACATCGCTTTTTGCATTATTGGAGCGATTTTATGGGTAACAGGCATTACCTTATTGGGTTATTTCTTAGGAAATAACGAATGGGTGAAAACTAATTTTGAGAAGGTTGTTTTAGGTATCGTTTTGGTTTCAATACTTCCAATGATTATAGGAGTAATGAAAGCAAAATTCTTTCCAAATAACAACAACAACATCGCTTAAAATACAGATAGTAAGCTTTTTAGCTATGAATATTTTGCTCAAAAATCACTTGTTTCTACTAATGCGAATTTTGCGATAAAATCTTAGATAAGTACAATTTTATCTAAATCATTTTTATCAAGTTTGCATATATAATTTGGCATAGAAGGGAATGAATC
>NZ_JAYWCU010000127.1:0-38494 GCF_043780375.1 Emticicia sp.
TCATTCCCTTCTATGCCAAATTATATATGCAAACTTGATAAAAATGATTTAAATAAAATTGTACTTATCTAAGATTTTATCGCAAAATTCGCATTAATAGGAGTTTCTACAGGTTTATTGGTTTCAGCAATAATATTTTTCTTAATTAATTTTCACAAACAAAATATATCAAATGATATTGCAGTATGGGCTCAATTCGGTGATTATTTTAGTGGTGTTTTAAATCCAATTTTAGCAATCATAAATATATGTGTATTTGTGATGTTAACCTTAACAATCCAAAAAATTACAGATGAAAATAATAACACAAATTTAGAAACAAGTAAAAAAATCGCTCTTATGAGCTTAAAGCATGAAGAACTTAAACACTTTAAAGAAGTAATGGATAAAAACCTTTTACACTGGAGTGAAAATCCAAAGCATATAGATAGCATAAAAAAAGTACTTTATGGTTATAATGTTTTAGAATATAGAATACTTTTTCTATTTCCAGAATTAAGAGATTCTTCAAAAAATGCAAAATTGAGGGAATTACTTGTTGAATCATTGAACTTTTACCAAAAAGGGGATTCTGAAATAGGCTTCACTTACCATATTCCCCTCAGTAATTTTTATAGTATGCTCGTATCTGAAATGGGAAAATGGACAATAAGTTAAATTTGGTATTTACTACAAACTTTTCTTAAACTTCAAATTTGCAATAAGTCGTAAAGCTAAATAATATCTTTTTTCCGTTCCGTAAGAGTCTCCTAAAAGGGACTCTTACGGAATTGGACTTGAGCAAACCTAAGAATTTAATACAAAACAGAAAACGGAACAAAATCAGTGGATTATCAATGGTTTATAGGTAAACATTTTCAAATCAAAACTCACCCAGCCTGAAAACATCGCATACTAATACTTCCCATTTCGAGACCTTCATAAGTATATTTTATTTCTTCTTTTGGGTTAATCAAACCAACGCTATAAACCATCGGTAAATAATGGTCAATAGAAGGATGAGCCAATGAACTAATATTACCAAAAGTCTTGAAATCAGCCAAGTCGGCAAATTTACCTTCATTGAGTTTATTTGCTACAATTGCATCAAATTCTACTGCCCAATCGAAAGGTTTAGGGTTCGTTTCGTTCCAGCGTAATTGTCGGAGATTATGCACAATATTACCACTTGAAAGTATCAAAACGCCCTTATTTCTAAGGTTTTGCAATTCTTTTGCCAATTCAAAGTGATATTGAGCTGGTTTTGAATAATCAATACTCATCTGAAAAGTAGGAATATCGGCAGCAGGATAAATATGGCGAAGCACCGACCATGCACCGTGGTCGAGTCCCATTTGGTGTTCTTCCAAAATCCCGATTGATTTTACTTCACTGATTACTTCTTTGGCAAATTCAGGCGAACCTTTCGGCTCATATTTTACTTTGTATAATTCCTCAGGAAAACCACCAAAATCATAAATAGTTTTCGGAAATGGATTCACCGAAACATACGTTTTATTCATCGTCAGCCAATGAGCTGAAATTACCAAAATCGCTTTGGGGCGTTCGATGTTTTTACCCAACAAAGCTAAACTATCAGTAAAAGCATTATCGGCAAGTGCATTCATCGGACTCCCATGCCCAATAAACACAACAGGCATTTTATTAGATTTCGGAAAATTATCTGATATATTTTTTAGTTCGTGTAAGTTCATTTTAATATATACAATTACATTATATGTTTATACAACTAAATTATATTGAATAGAGTTCCACAAGAATTATTTTTTTATCTAACTTCATGGCTCAATTTTAAACTCCATCTAAAATGAATAATTTTTTTTTGCAAGCGGGCTCGCTTTTAGGAGCAATTGGTGTAATGGTTGGTGCGTTTGGAGCTCATGCTCTCAAGCCGATGCTCGTGGCGAGTGGGCGATTTGAAACTTTTGAAACAGCTGTCAGATATCAATTTTACCATGCTTTAGCATTGGTTTTGGTGGGTATTTTGGCAAAAGAGTTTACTGCCAAAACCTTAAATTATAGTGGCTATTGTTTTTTAGTGGGAACCTTGATTTTTAGCGGCTCATTATATCTGATTTGTTTTACAGGAATAACCACATTCGGAGCAATTGCACCGATTGGCGGTACATTATTGGTTGTAGCTTGGTTGTTGCTATTTTGGACAGTTTTGAAGCGTTAATGTGCCAAAACCAACTTTAAACTTAATTCTACCACTTCTCCCATGTTTTGGCAGTCTAAAAAGAGTGTGTTATCATAATGTCGAGCCAAATCTTTTTTCAGGCTTTCAAGGTTGTAAGGAAGTGAAAGTGTATCTTTTTTCATGGTTTCAATCAAATCATGTATTCTGCCTTTCTCTTCTCTTAATCGATTAGCGATTAATGTTCGTTCTTCAGCTTGGTATTGATTTACTGATTCGGGAGTGAGCGATTGCATTCCCATCTGAATCAAGGGGTTATTTTGTTTGAAAAACTGAGGCATATACACCGACTTACTTGCTTCATAAGATTGTTGGTCGAAATCAATGGCACGTAGTCGATAATGAAAATCTTCAAAATCGGGCGTAATAATAATTACAAAATTTGACGAGTGCATATCTCCCAATAATCTTACAAAGCATCTTTCGTTGAATTTAATAAACTCTTTTGCCAAACGAATAGGATTTAAGTTGATATCATTCAAGTGGTTATTCATAAATTGGTCGGCAGGAATACCCGCAATGTGCTCCTCAACCAAAGTATCTTCGTGCGTACAATAACTTATGACGTTGGGAGAAAGCAGATGCTCCAACTCAAGCCCATAAATTCGTGAAGCATCGGCTTGTTTGATATAAAAATAATCGTGATTGTCGTTTATTTTATTGACAATTCTGATGCGAAAAGGGCGAGTATTGGCATAGGTACAAGTATCGACTCTATCAACAACCAAATGTTTGATGACAGATGCGTCTCCATCGGTTTTGAGGTCGGCATATAGAATTTTGAGAGCTTCATAAATTTCGTGTAAATCGCCTTGCGGATACATCACAGTTTCCCAAAGAGTATCTTTCCCTTTTTTGTCATAAAGCGGAAACGCATTGTCATAACGAAGCAAATCGCTATATTTAATGGGCAAATCCTTCTCTCGACCATATTTGCTAAGGTATTTACGCAAGCGAGGTGAAATTTTAAACGGTATTTTCTTTTTCGTGATAAGAGCCATTACATTTCCGATTACAAATATGCTAATTGAGTGTAGCTGAGCTTAAAAATGCAATTTTTAAGCTATTAAACATAAAGCAAGAAAAAACAATTAGAACTCCATGCAAAGTAGTCATTCCTTTAGAATTTTACGAAAAAAAATACATAAGTTTTTATTGTTTTATGTAAAAACATTCAATAAAAAACTAACTTTGCCGTTAATAAACCTAAACTATTAATTCTAAAATAATTAAGATTCCCATGGAACAGATGCAAGAAAGAAGAAGTAATACGGCAATGACAGCTGGACTCGTACTGGCGTGTGCTTTAGCAGCCCTTTTCGGCTTCCTTTATTTTAATGCTCGTCAAGATATTGATGCTAAAAATGTTGATATTACATCAAAAACAAAGGAGCTACTTATTACAAATACTAAACTTGACTCAATTTCGGCTCAATTAGATGCTAAAATAGCAGAAATTTCATCTTTAGGTGGTCAAGTAGAAGACTTAGAGGCGTTGAAAGCACAATTAGAGAAAGATAAGAAAAATTTAGTAAACTCTAAAAATGTAAGCATTAGAGATTATGAAACTAAAATTAAAGGCTACGAAGCGGCTTTGACTGCAAAAGATGTAGAAATTGCAAAACTGAGAGAAGAAAATGCTCAATTGAGTACTGAAGTGAAAACATTGGGTAGCGAAAATACTAATCTCAAAACCGATGTATCAGTTTTAAAAACTGACAAGCAAGCCCTTGCTGATTCGGTTTATTCGACGAGTGTTAAGAACAAAGCATTGGCTGAAAAAGTAACGCTTGCCGCAGCCTTGAAAGCAATGAATGTGAATGTAAATGCTATCAATTCTCGTGGTAAAGAACGTGAAGGTGGCGAATATAAAGCCAAACGTGTAGAAAAAGTTAAAATCTCTTTCAAATTATTGGAAAACCCATTAACCAAGAAAGAAGATAAAGTGATTTATATGCGTATGCTTGACCCACAGGGCAATGCCATTTCTGACATGGCAACTGGCTCAGGTGCGTTTATGTTTGGCGGTAAAGAAATGGTTTATACTGCAAAACAATCAGTAACATATGATAATTCTGGTCAAAATGTTGACTTTATTTATTCTCGTGGTGCCAACTACACAAAAGGGAAATATATAATTGAGCTTTATTCAGAAGGATTCAGCATTGGTCGTGGTACTTTTGATGTGAAATAATAGAAGTTTTCAGTAAAAATAAAAGGAAAAGCCCTTGCAGTATTGCTGCAAGGGCTTTTCCTTTTATGCAAATCGATGGTTTACGAAACTCATAAGCCATAAATTTGTGAACCGAAAACTGTTAATTGCAAAATATTACTGATAGTTATTTCGGCAATTTTACAAACATATCCTTGCGGTTTTCTTCAGGATTTTCTGATTCATGAAGCTGCAATATTTGGGTTTCTAATTGTCGGAATGAGCGTTTGGCATTGGCCGATGCTTCGACTGGAATTGCCACTCCAGTAATTACTTCCAATGCTCTCTTTAGTAAAGTTTCCGACTCATCACCCCAATCTTTGAAAGGGTAAATATTATCCGAAACAACGTAATTGGGCGTAAAACCTGATTTAGTTCCGTAGTTCGATTCTCCTTTAGAGTTGTTTGTTTTCAACACAATTGGTTGGAATCCCCATGTCCAACGGGCAGGGTTGTTGTCATCTTTGATGGTGATTGAACCCACATTTTTTCCATAAGTGTTTTGTCCGATAATAATTACGTCCATGTAAGGTCGTAAACTATTGATTATCAACTCACTTGCCGAAGCTGTGCCATTTGAAGTAAGCACAACAAGGCGATTAAGCATACCCAAATTATTGGGCTGATTACTAAATTTGGTTGGATTAACTACACTGGGATACTTTTTTGCTACGTTTGCATTCCATTCATCTTGGTGAATAACATTATTGGTATTTAAGTTTTTTACAATGAGCGATGAAAGTAAATCAGCAGAAGCAATTGAGCCACCACCATTCATTCTTAAATCTAATACCAATTCATTCACTCCTTTTGATTTTAATTCGCCAAAAACAGTTTTTAATTTAGTATCATAAGCAGCCAAAAACGAAGTATAAACCAAATAGCCTATCTTTTTATCGCCTTTTTCAATCACTTTCCAAAAATGTACTGGGTCGGTTTGAACTACTGCTTTCGTAGCTTTTAGTGTTTTTCCTGATAAAACGAATGCTCCATTTTTCAATTCACCAAGACCAAATGTCGCAGTTTCATTATTGGCAATTATTGTTGTATAATTATCTTTATTAATTTGAGTGCCATTGACAGTCAAAATAATGTCACCCCTCTTTATTCCGGCTTTAGCGGCTGGACTATCTAGCGTAACATTTGAAATAAAAAATACAATATCAGTTTGCGTATTATCCAAATAAACTGCTGTTCGTGAAAAACCAAATGCGGTACTTATGCCACTTAATGAGTTTGTAAGATCAGTTACATTTTCACGAATCCATGAAAAACGATCAATATTTGGATAGTCGTTTAGTATTGAGTAAAAATAATATTTTTTAATATCATCATCTCCATCTTTTCCTGTAACTAATGTCAAATTGGTTTTGGATTTTTCGGGCAATAAATCAGACCAAAGATACCATTCTTTCATTTGATCATAAACCCAACTATTGGCAGCTTCGTTGGGATTTGTGGTAGTTGAATTAGTGGTAGTTTTAGTTGTTGTTGTTGGGTTTAATGTTTCTTTTTTACAAGCAACAAAAATCCATGATACGAACAGTGTGAATACTACAATTCTTAAATTTTTCATATTTAGCTCTCTTAATTTATACGTATAAAAACGTAAAATATAAACGTTTAGTTTTGTAAAATGTTATATTTCAGTATTTTTTATTGAAATGTTACCCATTTAGGATCTCTACCAAATTTGCTTTTATGTTTTTTACAATCGTATCTAATGCCAAATCGTTATTATCTGTGCCGAAAGGTTCTTCTATTTCTTCTGCCATAATTTCGATACCCGCAAAAGCATAAAATACCAAAGTGACAATCGGGATTGACCAAAATTTAAAATCCAAAACCACAGTAAGTGGCATTGTAAAGACATATATAAAAATCATTTTTTTAATAAAAATGTTATAAGAAACAGGAATTGGCGTGTTTTTTATTCGCTCGCAAGCCCCAAGATTATCGGCAAAAGACGACAATTCGTTATTCAAAATAATCAATTGCTCGGCATTGATTATACCTTCTTTGTGTAGTTTATTAATTTCTCGGTACATAGCTTGCCCAATTCTATTCGGAATATGCTTAATGCCAGCATAATACGCTTCATTATAAATAGTAGTTTGCTCTAAAGTATGGGCATTTATTCTTCCTCTGAGATGGTCTTTTACAGCTTGCACATAATTCCCAATCAAAATCCTGAGAGTCTCTTTAGCTTCATGTTGTTGGGGCAGAAAAGCATCAAGTTTCAATGCAAAATTTCGGGAATTATTAGTAAAGCTCCCCCAAATTTTTCTACCTTCCCACCATCGGTCATAAGCTGTATTTGTTCGAAAAACCAATAATAATGATAGTACAAAGCCTATCAATGAATGAATTGTTAACGGATTTTTGATTGGAACATAATGCAAAATATTGTTTTCAACATAAGCAAATATTGCCGTATAAGCAGCTAAACCAAGCATGGCAGGCAAAAGTTTGCGAAAGGTATCGGCTTTGTGGAAGTAAAAAATAAACTTCCACCAATTATGAGGGTTATAATCAATCATAAGATTTATATGGGACGATTTTTAAATCGCCGAGGGTTTAGTCAGTTGTAAATCGAATGGCAAAGATAGGCTTTTTTCAAAAAAATAATATAGGCAATAATAAGATTGGTTGATAATCAGTTGATTTCTTTTAACACGATATTTTTTCAAAAAAAATCAAGTATTTTTGGCATAATGCTTGTATCTTCGTGCAAAAACCATAGAATGTATGAAAAAAAACCTTTACTTAATTCGTCATGCTGCTGCCGAAGACGGTGGAAATTCGCCCATGTTTCGAGATTTTGACCGAGATCTTACCTCAACTGGTATTATTGAAGCGGCTCGGATGGGGAAGTTTTTAGCAGAAAAAAACACCAAGTTTGATTTGATTGTGAGCAGTACAGCCGAACGTGCGAAATCAACTGCTAAGATTTTTGCAGAGCAATTGCACTACGAAGCTGATGCAATTGTGTTAGACGAAAATATGTATGGTGGAGGTCCAAGAATATATTTAGCGGCGGTCAATCAATTAGATGAAACTATAACTAACGTTGCGATTTTTGGGCATAATCCTGATGTGACCTTTTTCTCAGAATACCTGACTCGAGCTGATATTGGTGGAACAATGGACACCTCGGCGGTCATTATTTTAGCATTTGAAGATGTAAAATGGTCAGAGATTTCAAATAATATGGGAGAATTTATATCCCATTATTCTCCCAAAGCTATTAATTCGCAAAACGATTAAAAATGTCAAAGAATACTTCTGATAATCGAAATCGTACAATTTTTAGGATAATAATTTTTATTTTCTTGGCAATTGTGATTTATTTTCTTTACGATTTATCTCGTCAAACCACTGCCCCATGGAATAAGAAAAAGCAGTTGGAGAGAGCTTTGTAATGTATGACTAAAATGTAAAATCGCTACTATCAGTAAATTAGATGGTTTTTTGCTATTTCCACAATATATTTTTTTAAACCCTAAATAAAAAAATGCAGTAATTTTCTATCTTTGAGAAAATTACTGCACGACCCCAAAAACTCCAAAAAACCATGATCCGCAAGAATCATGGGCACTACTTATTAAAAATCTTCACAAAGTTATTTATCAACCAGTTTTCTTCTGACTTTATCAATGCAGTGAGTGTCGAATCGGAAAATACGCTTACTTTACTAATTTCATTTACAATTTTTAAGAATTCTTCTTTTTCTGCTGTGTCAGGCTTAATTGCTTCTTTCAATTCTTCCATTGCATCAATCAGTGGTGTAATTTCTCTTCGTCGTCGTTCTTTAGCAATTTGCTTGGCAACTTTCCAAATGTCTTTCTCAGCTATGAAATACTCCTTACGTTCGCCAGGAAGGAGTTGTTTGTAAATCAAGCCCCAATCCATCAAATCTCGCAAGTTCATGTTTACATTTCCCCTCGAAATTTGCAAGTCAGCCATAATTTCATCGGCATTCATACTCTTAGGCGAAAGCAATAGCAATGCGTGTATCTGTGCCATCGTGCGGTTAATACCCCACTGAGTGGCAAGCGTACCCCACGTATGGATAAACTTATCTTTTGCTTCTTTTAATTCCATTACTAACATCTTTATTTTTACTTTTATATAGTGGCACGCAAGCGTATTTGTACCCCAAAGTAAAATAACCTTTTTGAATTTTCAAAATATTCTGAAAGTTTTTTATAAAATATTTTTTTAGAATTTATAAAAGAAGTGCAAAATGTAACTATTTGATTAATAGTTGTTTACAGATGTAAGCATTTTTTTGTACTGAAAAAAAAAACTGTTAAAAAAGATTTGAATAGCCTTGAAAATTCAAAAAGCCTTGAAATAGTGACAAATTTCAAGGCTTTTTGATGAGTGTTTTACCTATTAACGTTCTATTTCAAACGAGATTTTACAGTTGATTCTGTACTCAACTATTGTTCCATCTTCAACAATTGCACTCTGATTGCTGATGTTAATAGAGCGGATACCTCTCACTGATTTTGAGGCTTCACTTACTGCATTTGCGGCGGCATCTTCCCAACTCTTTGGAGAACTTGCCAAAATTTCGATAACTTTTAAGACCATGATCTTTCTTGGATTTATGTTGAAATTACAAATTTTACGATTTTTTTATCAAAAAGTAACGCATTTTTACTTAAATGTCATTTTTGTAGCTATAGATTCAATTTCTTTTACTTATTTCGTGGCATATAAACCTTAACAAATAATGTTTTCAGCTCAAACTTATATCGAAAGACGAAGTGCCCTCAAGCGTAGCGTAGGAAGTGGTGTCATTTTAATCATGGGTAACGAAGAGGCTCCCATGAATTACCACGATAATACCTATCGTTATCGTCAGGATAGTAATTTTTTATATTTCTTTGGCATTAGTCACGCAGGAATTTCAGCCGTTATTGATATAGATTCGGGCGAAGAAATTATCTTCGGACATGAATTTTCGATGGACGATATTATTTGGGTTGGGCCTCAGCCAACGCTTGCCGAACAAGCTCGCAGAGTGGGCGTTTATCGCACCGAAGAACCAAATAAATTGCCCGAAAGACTCAAAAAAGCCTCAAAAGTGCATTTTACGCCTCCGTATCGCTTCGATAATATGATTATGATGAGCGAGTGGCTAAATATTCCAACTTCACAATTGAAAGAAAAGGCCTCGGTTGAACTCATAAAAGCGATTGTGGCTTTGCGTTCGATAAAATCTGATGAGGAAATTGTGCAGATGGAACACGCCGTAAATATTACTCGTGAAATGCACATCGAAGCAATGCAAAAAACTAAGGCTGGTAAAAAAGAATACGAAATCGTAGCGGCGATACACGCAAAAGCTTTGGAAGGCGGTGGGAATTTGGCGTATGGAACTATATTTAGTATCAACGGACAAACTTTGCACAATCATTATCATGGCAATACTTTGACCGATGGGCGATTGGTTATTAATGATTCTGGAGCCGAAAATGCGATGTTTTATGCGGGAGATATTACTCGTACGATTCCAGTAAGTAAGGGTTTTACTGAAAAACAAAAAGAGATTTACAATTTGGTCTTGAAAATGGAAACAGAGTCGATTGTAGCTCTCAGACCAGGTATTCAGTACCGAGAGATTCATCTTTTGGCTAATAAAATTATGCTTGAAGGCATGAGGGATTTAGGTTTTCTGAATGGAAACGTAGACGAAATGCTCGCCGAAGGAGTACAAGGGCTTTTTATGCCGCATGGTTTGGGTCACGCCATTGGACTTGATGTGCATGATATGGAAGATTTGGGTGAAAAATATGTAGGGTATCGAGAAGGTTTAGAACGAAGCACACAATTAGGCTTGAAATCGCTCCGAATGGCGAAGGAATTGGAAGCAGGATTTGTACTGACAGTTGAGCCTGGCATTTATTTTATTCCTGAATTAATTGATAAATGGAAATCAGAAAATAAGTTTATAAACTTTATAAATTATTCAAAATTAGATACTTACCGAGATTTTGGAGGAGTCAGAATTGAAGATAATTGCTTGATTACACCAACAGGTAGCAAAACTTTAGGAAACCCAATTCCGAAGACCGTTGAGGAAGTGGAGGCTTTGAGAGGGTGAGATTATAGAGCCGTTGTCTGTGTCCTCACAGACAACGGCTGTAGCATCAATTTTTAATTTGGGAATAAATATATCAAACAAGTCAATTTGTCGAGAAAATAGCAGGAATTATATATTCATTATTAATGAAATGAAATTAGCTTATATATTTGCGATTGATAACATTTAATATTAGACCTATTTAAAATTATGACAAAATTAATCATCTCATTTCATCTTATTTTGGTATTCATTTTAGCTTATTTTAATGATAAAACAGAAAAAAATACTTCAACTTCGAACATCACGATTTGCCATTCAATAGTTGAGGATTTCGCAGAAAATACTCCTGACGACTCTACCAAAGCATATTCGATGCCTTTGCTTGCCCAAACACCCAAAGGTGAAGTAATGCTTTCGTGGACAGAAAAAGATGCTAAAGGAATGACTTTGTTTTGCCTTGCTTTTTCAAAAGACAAAGGCAAAACTTTCGCTGATAAGAAAATAATTTTTTCAGGAAATGGCATCGCAAACAGTCGCATGATGCGTGCCAAAGTGCTTGCTAAAAAAGATGGAAGTTTGATTGCTGTTTTTCTAAAATCAGATGCTCCCCAAGGTGGACGTGGCGGTGGACGCTCGGCAAATATCGTTTATTGTGTATCGAAAGATGCAGGCTCTACTTGGACTGCTCCTATTTCGGTAGATGCTGACCCAAAACAAGGCATTATGCGTGGTTTTTTTAATGCCGTTGTGATGTCGAATGATGAAATTGCAGTTGTTTATTTGAAAGATGTAGAAAATAGTGCCAAACATGAGGAAAGAAATTTACGCCTGGTAATTACAAAAAATGGGGCTTTTTTGCCCGAAAGAATTATTGACCCTGTGGTGTGTGATTGTTGCCCAATAAATATGCTGATTGATGCCGACGGTGCTTTGAATGTCGTTTACCGTGATAATAATGACGACATCAGAGATATGGCAAAAATGACTTCGACAGATAATGCCGTAACATTCTCAAAATCACAGATTTTGCATGACGATAAATGGAAAATCAATGGTTGTCCGCACAGTGGGGCTGTTTCGAGTACCTTTGGTAAAAGTGCATTATTTGCGTGGTTTTCTGGCACCGAAAAAGAAACAGGCATCAGATTGGTTACAAAAGAAGGCAAACAGCTTTTTGTTTTGTCAGATGCCTCAGCAAAAAACCCTTATTTGATTGATTCAAAAACTTCATCTTTGATGCTGTGGGAGCAAAATACTGGCGAAAATAATGTTTCTAAAATTGCTTACAGAAAAATAACTAACGGAAAAGTTTCTGAAACTATTTGGCTTGATGGCTCATCAAATGCAACAAATTTGGTAGCACTAAGTATAGAAGTCGAACAGCATAATCAAGCACTTGTGGCTTATGAAGTGAAGCAAGCCAATAATAGAAATACAATAAAAATCAGTACGATTAATCTATAAAAAAATCGGCATCTTTCATTTTGCCTAAAAAGTAGTTGACACTTTACAATCTCAAAATGTCATTCTGGAAGAATCCGTTTGCATCGAAAAAAGTTCTTTTTGCTACATTTGAGTGCTTTTTCCAGCAACTTACTAACGGTTTCTTTCGGGTATACCCAGTCAGAATGACAAAAAAAAAGTGTAAACTATAAAATGAAGGATGCCAAAAAATCATTTAATTTCCTCTTTTTTTAACGGATATTGTAAAAAATAAAACGGTTCGCCGTAGCGGTTCCATATTTTGCACTAAATTCCTTATTTTCTTTCCTCAAATTTCTCTTAAATAGTTCATTATTTCTCGAAAAATTTGAGTCGCTAAATGAAAAATTTATCACAAACTATTGGTACTTTTTTTCTTACAACATCCCTTAAAACAATTAATTTTGTGTTAAATCTCAACAAACTGTTTGATATGCAAAGATTTCTCTTTTTTTTCGTTTTCTTATTTATTTTTCAGGATAATATCGCTCAAGTAAATTCCGAAAATCTTCCGTTGTTAGTTAAAAATACCTCAGAAAAAATTAAACTTGATGGCATTTTAGATGAACAAGCATGGCAAAATGCCGAAAAATTACCTACTTTTTGGGAGTTTTTTCCGAAAGATAGCGTTAAAGCAAAATATCAAACCGAGGTTTTATTGACCTATGACGAGAAAAATATTTATATAGGTGCTAAAATGTATTCACCAGGTAATGTTTACATTACACCTTCCTTTCGTCGTGACTTTAGAGCGGGCGGAAATGATAATATAAGTTTTGTGTTCGATACTTTCAATGACAAAACCAATAGTTTTCTGTTTGGAATGAATCCTTACGGAGTAATGCGTGAGGCTTTGTTGTATAATGGCGGTACGACAAATGAGTATCTTAATATGTTTTGGGACAACAAATGGAATGGGGTCTCAAAAATGTATGATGGTTATTGGATTTGTGAGTTAGCGATTCCTCTCACAACGTTACGTTTTAAAGAAGGAAGCACACAGTGGAATTTTAAGGCTTATCGCTTTGATACGCAATCCAATGAACAGTCAACTTTGGTGAGGATTCCACGAAATCAAATTCTCATGAATTTGGGTTATTCGATGCCAATTGCTTTTGAAAAACCACTAAAAAAATCAGGGGCAAATATTTCATTGATTCCGTATTTATCGGCTGGAAGTACCCATGATTTTGAAAATCTGAAAAACCTCGCCGCAGGAAATAAAATAAACTTTGGTGGAGATGCCAAAATAGGAATTACCTCTGGTTTGAACTTGGATTTAACTGTAAATCCTGATTTTTCAAATGTTGAAGCTGACCGCCAAGTAGTAAATTTGACACGTTTTGATGTTAATTTTCCCGAACAAAGACAGTTTTTCTTGGAAAATTCAGACCTTTTTACGGGTTTTGGTAGCTATAACACGAATCCCTTTGTGCCACCCTCTGGCACACTCGGACCAGGAGCTGGAAACCAGCTTGTTAGTCCATTTTTCTCTCGACAAATCGGAATTAGTCTTGATACTGCAACAGGAACAAATGTGCAGAATCGAATTTTATACGGTGCAAGAATCAGTGGAAAAATTGACGATAATTGGCGAGTAGGTTTGCTAAATACTCAAACCGCTGCCGACGATTTTAAAGGTACGCCAAGTATGAATTATTCGGTGGCTGCTTTGCAACGAAAAGTATTTGGTCGCTCAAATGTTGCTTTTATTTTTGCTAATAAACAAGTTTTGGGTAAAGAGCTTGCTCAAGGTATTCATGCTTATAATCGGGTGGCGGGTTTGGAATATAATTTAGCTTCAAAAGATAATCGTTGGAGTGGAAAGGTGTTTTATCACCAAGTTTTTAGTCCGATTATAGTTGATGAAAAGTTTGCTCATGGTTTTATGCTCAATTATAGTGTCAAAAAATTCATTGCCAAATGGTCGCATGATTGGGTAGGGAAGGGCTTCGATGCCGAAGTGGGTTTTGTGCCGAGAAAGAACTTTTTTCATATTAATCCAACGATTGGCTTTAATCATTTTCCAAATGGTCATGTCATCAATCGTGTGAGTTATGGTGTGGCTTATGACCAATTTAATCAGCCAGGTTTGGGCGTAACCGACCGCCAAGCTGGACCATTTTTGTTGTTAGGTTTCCAAAACTCCTCCAATTTTTTAATGACAATCAATCAAAATTATACTTATCTTTTTAATAATTTTGATGCTTTGCGTAGCAATAAATCGCTTCCATCGCTTAAAAAAGGGTCGAGTTATACGTACTATAATTTCTCGGCAAATTATGTTTCAGACCAACGAAAAAAACTTGCTATCTTTTTTCAGCCCCTCATCGGGCAGTATTTTGATGGAAATATCGTGAGTTTAGTCGGAAATGCTTCTTATCGTTTTCAGCCTTATGGTTTTTTGTCGGTTAATTTTAGTTATAATAACCTCAAACTTTCGACAGGGAAAAATCAGGTATATTTGGTTGGCCCAAAACTGGATTTGACATTCACGAAAAGCATTTTTTGGACAACATTCGTGCAGTATAATAGTCAGTTCAAAAACCTTAATGTCAATTCTCGTCTTCAATGGCGTTTTGCTCCTGTGTCTGATTTTTTCTTGGTTTATACCGATAATTATAATTCAGAATCTTGGATGCCTAAAAATAGAGCGATTCTGGCAAAAGTTACTTACTGGCTGAATTTATAAATAAAATGTGGCTTTTGAAATATGAATAATTAGCTTTGTTCAACCTTAGCACTCGACCTTTGTTCTTCTATGAAAAACTTAACAATCGCATTTTCACTGGTTTCAAACCTCTCTTTCGCTCAAGCAATTAATTATGACGAGTCGAAAATACCACCATATACTTTACCCGATGTAACGACGGCGGTCGATGGACAAAAAATAAGAACTGTAAAGCAATGGGAAGCCAATCGCCCTGCTTTATTGAAATTATTTGCAGAGAATGTTTATGGAACTACGCCAAAATTGACTTTTAAGCAACATTTTGTAGTAACCAAGACGAAAGATGTTTTCGGAGGCAAAGCGATTCAGAAACAGATTTCTATTTTCTTTGATGATTACCCGACTCTGAGTCCGATTAATATTTTGCTTTATGTGCCAAAAGGAGTCAAAAATCCACCCATTTTTATGGGTTTAAATTTTGAAGGAAATCATTCTTTAATTCTTGATACCGATATTCCGATTACAAAAAATTGGATGCTCGAATACAAAAAAGATTCTACGAGAGTAAAAAACCACCAAGCATTAGAAGGCTCGAGAGGCACTGCAGGCATAGAAACTTGGCCTTTTGAAAAGATAATTTCGGCAGGATTTGCCGTAGCAACTGCCTATTGTGGCGATATCGAACCCGATTATGCCGAAGGTTGGAAAACGAGTCTCAGAGGCGTAATTGGCAGCCGAGATACAAATACTTGGGGAGCAATGGGAGCTTGGGCTTGGGGACTAAGCAGAATGTTGGATTATGTGCAGAGCGACAAAGATATTGATGGCAAAAAAGCAATTGTAGTCGGACATTCGAGGTTAGGAAAAGCGGCTTTTTGGGCAGCCGCTCAAGATACTCGCTTTGCTGCCTATATCTCGAATGAGTCGGGTGAAGGTGGAGCGGCTTTGGCAAGGCGTTGGTATGGCGAAACGGTGGAGATTATCAATACAAAATTTCCTCATTGGTTTAGCGATAAATTCAAAACATACAACCAAAATGTAAATGCATTGCCTATTGACCAACACCAATTAGTTGCTTTGATTGCTCCACGTCCCATCTACATATCGAGTGCCGAAGAAGACCAATGGTCTGACCCAACGGGCGAGTTTTTATCGCTCAAAAATGCCAAACCCGTGTATCAATTGTATAGCAAAAAAACTTTTGCTGAAGAAGCCAGACCGCCTGTTGACCAGCCAATTGGCTCGCATATTCGCTATCATTATCGCTCAGGAAAACACAACATGACAGTCTACGATTGGGAACAATATTTGAAATTTGCTGCGGAGGTTGTGAGGTGAAAGATAAAAATAGAACGCAGATTTAGCGGATTTTTATGATGATGTATGATTTTGAATTTATCATAAAAGCATAATATTCTGCGTTCTATATTTCACTTTAGAACTTCGGCACAAAACCCATATTCCACCAAATAAAGGCGTAAATATCTGCCGTTGATTCGAGATTTTTCTTGGTATTACTTGCTCCGTGACCAGAGTTGGTATCAATTCTAATCAATAAAGGGTTTTTGCTGCTTTTTGCCCCTTTTTCTTGTAAAGTTGCTGCATATTTAAACGAGTGAGCAGGCACAACTCTATCATCATGGTCGGCAGTTGTGATGAGCGTTGCAGGATAATTGATTCCTTCTTTGATATTATGCAATGGCGAATATGCATATTGTGACTTAAACTCCTCTGCATTATCTGACGTGCCATAATCGGCAATCCAATTCCAACCAATCGTAAATTTCTGGAAACGCAACATATCCATTACGCCTACTTGTGGAATAGCAACTTTTGCTAAATCAGGTCTTTGGTTGATAACTGCACCAACCAATAGTCCACCATTTGAGCCACCACGAAGAGCCAAATGAGCATTGTCGCAATATTTTTGAGCAATCAAATATTCTCCTGCCGCAATAAAATCATCGAAAACGTTCTGTTTTTTGAGTTTCATGCCTTGTTCGTGCCATTTTTCGCCATATTCGCCACCCCCACGCAAATTTGCCGAAGCATAAACGCCTCCTTGCTCCAAAAATGGAATCAACAGCGGACTAAATGCAGGATTCATATTTATATTAAATCCACCGTAGCCGTACAACAAAGTTGGGTTTTGTCCATCAAGTTTCAATCCTTTTTTATAAACAATAAACATCGGAATTTTTGTGCCGTCTTTGCTTGTATAAAATATTTGCTTCGTCTCAAAATCGGTGGCTTTAAAATCAACCTCTGGTGACCGAAAAACGCTACTTTTCTTAGTAGCAATATCGTATCTGAAAATAGTAGGAGGGTAGTTAAAAGTACTGAATGTATAGAATATAAATTTATCGTCACTTTCACCACCAAAGCCACCAGCCGAGCCTAAGCTTGGTAATTGCACTTCATTTTCGAGTTTTCCATTCAAATCATAGACGTATGCACGAGTGGTAACATCTTTCAAATAAGTAGCAAACATTTTTCCGCCAGCAGTACCAACACCTTGCAAAGGCTCAGGTTTTTCGGGTAGAATACATGTCCATTTTCCAGTTGCAATATCATATTTTTCTACTTTATCGTTGGGAGCGTTTTTGTTGGTTTTGATTAAAAAAGCTTGTCCAACATTGTCAATTACACCGTAACTAAAATCTGTAATTTCGGAAACGATTGACTTAAATTCTTTTTGACCCAACTCCCTGAAATACAGTGCATTACCATCTTTGCCTTTACCTCTGTCGCTGATATTTAAGAAAGAAAACTTCTCATCTTCGGTCGTGTAAACACCATTGAAACGTTGTGGATTTGCTTTGTCTTCAAACACCAGTTCGTCGGATTCTTGACTACTGCCTACTTTATGAAAAAACACTTGGTGGTTTTCATTTTTGGCTGCCAAAGCACTGCCATCAGGTTTCGGATAACGACTATAATAAAAGCCATTGCCTTGCCACGAAATACCCGAAACTTTCACCCATTCGAGTTTTTCGCTCAAATTTTGCTTGGTTGCCAAGTCCATAATCACAATATCTTGCCAATCAGACCCGCCTTTTGAAAGAGCCATTGCACTATATTTTCCATCTTTCGACAATACAAATTGCACTAATCGTGTCGTTCCATCGGTCGAAAGTTTGTTTGGGTCAATAACTAATTCGGGTGTACCAGTTAATCCTTTTTGGCGATAAAGTACCGATTGGTTTTGTAAACCATCATTTTTATAGTAATAAAACCATTCACCTTTGCGTGAAGGAGAGGAGTATTTGGCATAATTAAAGATTTTCTCTAATCTTTTCTGTAAATCGGCTCGATAAGGAATTTTTTCTAAATAAGTGTTCGTAACAACATTTTGTTGTTTTACCCATTCTGCCGTTTCCGCCGAACGGTCGTCTTCAAGCCAACGATATGGGTCGGCTACTGCGGTGCCATGATAATTATCGGTGTGGTCGATTTTTTTTGTTGTTGGATAATTGTACTGAGCCATTGCTAAAATAGGAAGTAAAAGAAAAATGAATACTTTTTTCATAGTTTGAGATGATTTTAAGGTTTTACAAAGGGGCTAATGGTACGTCTGAACGAATGGTTAAGAGATAAAAAGTGCTAAATATGTAAACAAGACTTATCACCATAAGGTTATTACAAAATGAGAGAGTTTTATTAACTTAGCGAATCTTTCGGTAAAAAAAAACTAAAACAAATGTACGGAATAAAATCTTTTGAAATAAGGAAAATAAGTTCAAAAAATAGCATTACCATGCCCGATTTGGTTGTAATCGAAGAACCTTTAGAAATACGTTTGGGTCATGGTGAAGCCTATAATCGTCAGCAAAAAAATATTTTTGTAACGATGCGTACGCCCACAGGACACGATTTTGAATTGGCTTTAGGATTTCTATTTTCCGAAAACATTGTTACAACCTTTCAGGATATACTTTCAATTCATTATTGTAAAGATGCTGGAACGCAAGAGCAACAAAATATTGTCAGAGTAGAACTAAAACCCGAAGTTTTCTTTGATTTCCAACGCTTTGAACGTAATTTTTATGCAACTTCGAGTTGTGGTATTTGTGGAAAAGCATCAATTGAATCCATTCAGATACAATGTTCAATTTTACCCAAAAATGATTGTCGAGTTACAGCAGAATTTATTCAAAGTTTGCCTAAAATATTAAACGAAAAACAGATATTTTTCCAACACACAGGCGGACTTCATGCAGCAGCAATTTTTTCTCCTACACGAGGTGGAACTGAGGGTAAGCTTGTTCTTCTACGTGAAGATATTGGTCGTCATAATGCTCTTGACAAAGTAATTGGTGCAGCATTTCAGCAAGATCTTTTGCCATTTACAGGTTCAGTCTTGTTAATGAGTAGCCGAGCGAGTTTTGAATTGATTCAAAAAGCGGCAATGGCAAGAATTTCAATAATGGCTTGTATGGGTTCACCCTCAAGTTTAGCCATCGAAACAGCACGTGAATTAGGGTTGACATTGATTGGTTTTTTGCGTGAAGAAACCTTTAATATTTATTCGGGAGAAGAACGAATAATTGCTTAATTTTATTTGTCTAAAATTCAAAGAAATGCCAAAAATAAACCCTCAATCACTTACTAATATTACAGGAATTGAAACTTCAAAACCTGCCAAGGAAGCAGCAGGGTTTACAGCGGTTTATTTTTCTATGAAGCACGTTTTTGGTGCAATGCCATTGAAAAGAGGTATTAAAGCTTTGCTCAATCTCAATAAAAAAGGTGGAGTTGATTGTCCAAGTTGTGCATGGCCCGACCCTGACGGCGAACGCTCAAAAATAGCCGAATACTGCGAAAATGGAGCAAAAGCTATTGCCGAAGAGGCAACTACCCGTAAAGTTACGCCCGTATTTTTCCAGAAATATTCGGTTGCCGACCTTTCACAAAAGTCAGATTATTGGCTCGGTCAGCAAGGGCGTTTGGCACAACCTTTAGTTTTGCGTGAAGGGCAAACAAACTACGAAAAAATTTCGTGGGAAGAATCATTTAAACTAGTAGCTGTACATCTCAATAGTTTAACTTCGCCAGATGAAGCAATTTTTTATACATCAGGCAGAACAAGCAACGAAGCAGCCTTTTTATACCAATTATTTGTCCGAATGTATGGAACCAATAATATGCCTGATTGCTCAAATATGTGCCATGAATCGAGTGGCTCAGCCTTGGGCGAAACTTTAGGTTTTGGAAAGGGATCGGTAAAATTAGAGGATTTTGAAAAAGCAGAAGTTATTATGATTTTAGGTCAGAATCCAGGCACAAATCACCCCAGAATGTTGTCTGCCTTGGAAAATGCCAAGCGTTTGGGTGCTAAAATCATTTCTATCAATCCTTTGATTGAAGCAGGTTTACTCAAATTTAAACATCCACAAAAAGTTCAAGATGTGATTTTTGGTGGCGAAAAATTGACCGATATTTACTTGCAAATTCGTATCAATGGAGACTTGGCTTTACTAAAAGCAATGAATAAGATTTTGCTCGAAACTGAAAAACAAATAGGCAATGTTTTTGACAAAGATTTTATAGAAAATAATACAGAAGGCTACGAAAACTATATAAAAAACCTTGAAAATGAAAATTTAGAACAACTTTCAGATACTTGTGGCATTTTATTGAGTGAAATCAGAGCCGCAACAGAATTATTGATTCAGCATAAAAAAATTATTGTCTGTTGGGCAATGGGACTTACTCAACACAAAAATTCGGTAGCTACGATTCGAGAAGTTGTCAATCTTTTATTGCTTAAAGGAAGCATTGGCATTGAAGGTGGAGGTACTTGTCCTGTGCGTGGACACTCCAATGTGCAAGGTGATCGCACGATGGGGATTTATGAAAGACCGAAAGATGAATTCCTAGATAAACTTCAAGATGTTTTCGGTTTTAAACCACCTCGTAAGCATGGATTCGATACTGTAGAGGCAATTAAGGCGATGTCAGAGAGAAAAGCAAAAGTTTTTTTTGCTATGGGCGGAAATTTTCTTTCAGCAACACCCGATACAGAATTTACGGCTAAGGCTTTGCAAAATTGTGATTTGACCGTTCATGTTTCAACAAAACTCAACCGTAGCCACTTAATTCATGGAAAAACGGCTCTGATTTTGCCATGTTTAGGCAGAACAGACGTCGACTTACAAACTTCTGGCGAGCAGTTCGTAACAGTCGAAGATTCGATGGGCGTTGTACATAGCAGTCAGGGAGTGCTAAAGCCAATTTCTGAATATCTGTTGAGCGAGCCAGCTATTGTTGCAGGCATTGCAAAAGGTACCTTGAAAAATCAAAATTTGGATTGGGAAAACCTTATTTCAAACTATGATAATATCAGAAATCTAATTGAAAAATCTATTTCAGGATTTGAGAATTATAATAAAAAAGTTAGAATTGCGGGTGGTTTTTATTTACCAAATGCTCTTCGTGAACAAAAATTTTCGACAGACACAAACAATGCAAAGTTTTCGGTCAATGAATTAGAAAGCATTCAACTACTTGATAATCAATATATTATGATGACGATTCGTAGCCATGACCAGTTCAATACTACCATTTATGGCTTAGACGATCGTTATCGAGGAATATATAATGAGCGAAGAATAATTATGATGAATGAAGTGGATATTTTGGAAGCAAATCTGCAAAAATACCAAGTTGTAAATCTCTACAATCATTTTGGTGGGATAGAGCGAATGGCTGAGAAATTTATTGTAGTGCCTTATAATATTCCCCGAAAATGTGTGGCTACTTATTTTCCAGAAACTAACGTTTTAGTACCGATTAATAGTTTTGCCGATGTCAGCAAAACGCCAACTTCCAAGTCGGTGGTGATTACGATTTCGGCAGTTTTGGTAGAAGGGAAAATGATTATTGCAAAAAATAAATAAATATAAACCACAGATATTTAAGATTGTAAGCATTGTTATGGTTTTTTATCATAAAAATATTAAATATCTGTGGTCTATTTTTTTACTCCACGGTAACCGACTTAGCCAAGTTGCGAGGTTGGTCAACGTTTCTGCCACGCATGACCGCAATATAATATGATATTAATTGTAAAGGAATAGAAGTCAATAAGGGTAATAGAAGGTCATTTGTTCGAGGAACTTCAATTGTGAAGTCCACCATTGTCGGAATCAACGTATCACCTTCGGTTACGATAGCAATCACTCGTCCTTTACGTGCCTTTACTTCTTGAATATTAGATACAATTTTTTCGTACGAACTATCTTTTGTGGCAATAAATACCACAGGCATATCTTCGTCAATCAGAGCAATAGGGCCGTGTTTCATTTCAGCAGCAGGATAGCCTTCTGCATGAATATATGAAATTTCTTTGAGCTTCAATGCTCCTTCTAAAGCAACGGGGAAATTTAACCCACGACCTAAGAAGATAAAATTTGATGCAAAAGTAAAGAGTTTAGCAATGTCTTTAACTTTATCGGCATTTTTCAAGATTTTTTCAACCTTCGCAGGAATAGCATCTAAACCAAAGATTAATTCACGGTATAATTCATCACTAATTGTGCCTTTTTTCTGGGCAACTGCAAGTGCAATTAAAGTCAAAACAGTTACTTGTGCAGTAAATGCCTTTGTACTGGCTACACCAATTTCTGGTCCAGCATGTGTATAAACTCCAGCGTGAGTAATACGTGCAATTGACGAACCAACCACGTTACAAACGCCTAAAATAATTGCACCCTTCGATTTTGCTAACTCTAAAGCCGCCATTGTATCAGCTGTTTCGCCCGATTGTGAAATCGCTATAACGATGTCACCTTCTTTGATAATTGGGTTTCGGTAACGAAACTCAGAAGCATATTCAACTTCAACATTGATACGAGCCAATTCTTCTAATAAATATTCTCCAACCAGACCAGCGTGCCACGAAGTACCACATGCCACAATTACGATACGTTTTGTTTTAACTATTTTATCAAGGTAACCTCCCAAGCCACCTAAAAGTAGTGTTACATCTTCAATATTAATACGTCCACGCATCGAATCGGCTATCGAACGAGGTTGCTCAAAAATCTCTTTTAGCATAAAATGGTCATAGCCACCTTTTTCAATCGCTTCTAATTCCAATTCAACCGTTTGTATATAAAGGTCAATGTCTTCGTTAGATAAGTTCTTGATAGTCAGTTCGTTATCTTTTACGATTGCTATTTCATAGTCATCTAAATAGATTACCTCTTTGGTATATTCGATAATTGGTGTAGCATCTGATGCAAAGAAATATTCGTTTTTTCCCACTCCAATTACTAATGGACTACCTTTACGAGCTGCAATTAATTGGGTTGGATTTTCGGCATCAATAATAACAATGGCATAAGCACCTACTACTTCATGCAAAGCAAGACGCACCGCTTCTTCGAGTGAGCAGTTTTTATTTTTTTGAATGTCTTCAATAAAATTAACCAATATTTCAGTATCAGTTTGGCTCTGAAAAGTATAGCCTTTATTAACCAAACTTTGTTTGATTGAAGCATAGTTTTCGATTATACCATTATGAATGATAGCAAACCGACCACTATTGGAATAATGTGGGTGGGCATTTATATCATTTGGTTCGCCGTGGGTTGCCCAACGAGTATGTCCAATACCAATCGTTGCTAATAAATCTTTGTCTTTTATTTCATTTTCGAGTGCTGAAACTTTTCCTTTCTTCTTATAAATTTTCAAACCATGTCCGTTGAGTAATGCAATTCCTGCACTATCGTATCCACGATATTCTAATCGTTTTAATCCTTTGATAATTAAGGGAGCAGCTTCGCGATGCCCCACATAAGCGACAATTCCACACATATTTTATGCTTTTATTTTTAGATATATCTTTGATTTAAATGAGATTTACAAGAATAGTACAACATATTGTATTATTCTTGTTCAAATTTATAGAAAAAATCCAATAAAATAAAAAAGAGAAGACCTAAATCTTCTCTTTTTTTATGATAAGGCAATAATAATTATTTTTTGGTAGAATAATAAACATTCAATTTAATGTTTTTAATCACTACTCTCGCAACATTCGTATTATTAATACCAATACTTGTGGTAGAAAGTACACTTGGTACAAGCACTAAGCCGTCTGACGCTTGCTTTTTATTGATTAAATCTTGTAAATAAGAAGTGAAATTAAACGAATATTTATTGTTTGTCGAGCTATAAGTGGCTACATATTGTGTACCCGAAATAGCATCTAAACCCACATAATCTATTATATTATTTGCCGTTTTCTTCAAACGATTATCATTGCCAATTTGAACTAAAGCAAATTGAGAAGGTGGTCTAAAATTTCCTGTTATTTGGTCTAAATCTGGTTCGATAATTAACTCAGCTTTATTAATAGTGATATTTTTATTTTTTTGTAAAGCAACTAATGAAGGGAACTGCATTTTGGCTGAAATTCCTAAACCAGTTTGCATATATGTTTTATTATTAGTCTGACTTGCAGGAATAGACTGGAATAATTGCAAATTTTGCAAGGCTGTTCCTTTTCTATCTCCTTTGATTTGACTAAATCGTTGCGAAAGAAAAGTCAAAGGAATACTTTTTCTATCAGTGCTATTAGTAGTGTGATAGTATAACTGCACGTAGCTATTAGAGATAGAAAGTCCATAGACAGCAGCAGCATTTTGATTAGCCACAAAAGCCAAACCCTTTACTGCACTTGTAAATTTTTCAATTGTAGTGCCAGCATCTTTTCCTACTAAATCGTATAATTCTTGACCAAAACTATTAGGCAATTTATATTTTAGTAAACTATCTTGTGCTGTCGAATAAGACCTTTTTAAATCTTTAAAACTAAACACTTTACTCGCCATTGGAGTTTGATTATAGCTCAAAACATCGTCTTTAGTATAGTTTTTAGAACTTACAAAGTCTTCTGTTAGGCGGTGTACCGCAAGTGTTACAGGCTTCGTAGAGTCGCCATAAACAAAGCTATCGTTAGCCAAATAAACATAAACAGAATCATAAACAGTTAAACCTACTTCGGCTGTTGGAAAATTAAGCACTGCAAACGAACTGCTACTTGATAAATAAGGTAATGTTAATTGAGCAAATGATTTTGCTGAAACAGTACCAAAAATTGGGTCTTTATAACTTCCAATTACACCACTCGTTTGACCTGATGTAACAGTAGAATCAAGCATTACTGTTGATGAAGCAACTTTTATAGTGTCAGTAAAAACAGTTACAATTTGACCGCCAGTGCTGGGCGTATCAATGGCAATTCCAATAGGGTCTTGACACGAGAAAAGAAAAGTAGAAAATAGCATAAATGCTGTATTTCTCCATGTATTATTCAGGAACAAGTTCTGTGTAGAGGTTAAAATAAGTTTCGGTAACATCATCATCTTCGATGTTTGCGTCGATTGTGTTTGCTGCAATTTCATTCAAAAGTTTACTTAAATTTTCATTCATATCCTCATTGGCTTTCACAACAGAGTCGGCATATTGACAACCTATTTTGATAAATCCTTCAAAATCGGCTGACCTTAAATTTGCCAAATTTTCGTCTGACACGTCCATTGATTTTGCTTTTTCTAAGATGTCTTCGTCAAATTTATGTTCAAAAACATTATTATAAACAGTAAAAACGGACTTTGTATCTTTAAAAACAGGATCGTTTTTGTAAGTTGTTTTTAGATATAACGGAATCAAAGCGGTCATCCAGTCAGTACAATGAACAATGTCTGGAGCCCAGCCTAATTTTTTTACTGTTTCAAGAACTCCTTTACAAAAGAAGATAGTTCTTTCATCGTTATCGTCGTAGAAACTTCCTTCTTTGTCTAAGAAAACGTATTTTCTGTTGAAATAGTCTTCATTGTCTAAAAAATAAACTTGAAGTTTAGCACTTGGAATCGAAGCAACTTTGATAATCAAAGGTTTTTCATCTTCGCCGACGGTGATATTAATACCCGATAAACGTACCACTTCATGGAGACGATTTTTTCGTTCATTAATAGAGCCAAAACGAGGAATCAAAATACGAATCTCCATGCCTTTCTCTTGCATGGCTTGCGGAAGTTTACGCAGGAAATCAGCTACTTCTGAAACTTGCAGGAAGGGATTTATCTCACTCGCAACGTATAGAATACGGAGTTTACGCATATCTTTAAAATATTATTAGTGGGAGGTATCTTCCAAAAAAGTATGCAAAGATACGAAAAAAACTAATAAATTGTACAATATCTTTGAAAATGGCAGCATGAATGTGCGTAGGACAGTACCAAATTGCAAAAAATGATAAAGAGTTAGCTAAAGCAGTCGGTATTTTAGTCTAATGACAACGTATTTATTCTTTTAAAATTGAAAAAAATACTTTGAAAATTACTTTACTCGTCCTTCTCTACCGATTTATTATCTTCATCAACTATAACAAAAACAGTTTCACCCGTTTTTTTCATGAGGTACTTTTCACGGGCAAATTTTTCCATTGATTTTGGATTTCCCATTACTTCTTTTTCTTCTTCTTTTACTTTTTTGAGTTCATCAACGTAATATTCTTGTTGATTTTGTAAATCAGAGAGTTTTTGCCAAAGTCTAAACTGGGAGATGAGGTTACTACCATCAAAAAAAATTACCCAAACCAATAAACCAGCGAGTGTAAGCACGTAAAAACGATACTTCATTGCGAATGCAGGAACATAGATTTTCATAAGAAGGAAGTTTTATAAGCACGATTGTGATTCAAAAGTAGAAAATCAGGGTTTATAAAACAAAAAAGTCTGTCAATTTTTTTGACAGACTTTTTTGTTTTTGTAAAATTCCTAACATCGAAATCAGAACTTCAAACCTGGGAAAGTAGCTGAATCGCCCAATTCTTCTTCAATACGAAGCAATTGATTGTATTTTGCCATACGGTCTGAGCGTGAAGCCGAACCAGTTTTGATTTGACCAGTGTTCAATGCAACTGCTAAATCTGCAATCGTAGAATCTTCGGTTTCGCCTGAGCGGTGCGACATGATACTCTTATATTTGTTTTTATGAGCCAAATTTACTGCATTTATAGTCTCGGTCAAAGAACCAATTTGGTTTACTTTTATCAAAATTGCATTTGCAATACCTTTATCAATACCTTCTTGTAAACGTTTTACATTAGTCACAAACAGATCATCACCCACTAACTGGCATTTGCTACCAATCAAACGAGTTTGTTCTGCCCAACCTGACCAGTCATCTTCAGCCATACCATCTTCAATCGAAATGATTGGGTATTTTTCTACCCAACTTGCCCAATAACCAGCCATTTCATGTGAATTTAATTGTCTTCCATCCGATTTTTTGAATGTATAAAGACCGGTTGCCGAATCGTAAAATTCCGAAGCTGCAGGGTCTAAAGCTATAAATACATCTTCACCAGCTTTGTAACCAGCTTTTTCAATGGCAGTCAAAACTGTTTCGATAGCCTCTTCATTTGATTTAATGTTTGGGGCAAAACCGCCTTCATCACCAACGTTTGTAGAATATCCTTTCGATTTCAGTACTTTTTTCAAGGTATGAAAAATGTCAGTTCCCATTTGCAAAGCGTGAGAAAACGACTCAGCTTTAGCGGGCATTACCATAAATTCTTGAAAATCAATCGAATTGTCAGCGTGTGAGCCACCGTTGATAATGTTCATCATCGGAACTGGCAATGTATTGGCATTTACACCACCTAAATAGCGGTACAACGACAACCCAGCCTCGAAAGCTGCTGCTTTTGCAACCGCCAATGAAACACCTAAGATTGCATTTGCTCCCAAAACTCCTTTATTTGGTGTGCCATCAAGGTCAATCATGATTTTGTCTATCAGATTTTGCTCAAAAACATTTGCTCCTAATATTTCGGCAGCAATAATATCATTTACGTTCTTAACGGCTTTCAAAACGCCTTTCCCTTGATAAATTTTTGGGTTGTCATCACGTAATTCAACGGCTTCGTGTACGCCCGTAGAAGCACCCGAAGGCACAGCTGCACGTCCCAAATAACCGTTATCGGTCAATACGTCTACCTCAATCGTTGGGTTTCCTCTCGAATCAAGAATTTGTCTGGCGTGTACTCTAACAATTTGGCTCATAAGTTAAACTTGTAAGTTTTGGTTATAAAAAATATTGGAATCGTGCAAAAACACGATATTTTCTTTGGAAATATGTTACAAAAATAAGGAATTTTAAACAATATTCATTGTTTGCTCCTTGATTTTCTCCAATTCATCTTTCATTTGCACCACCAAACGCTGAATTATCGAATCATTTGCTTTTGAGCCAATCGTATTTACTTCTCGACCAATTTCTTGAGCAATAAAATTAAGTTTTTTTCCATTAGAAGCAATTTTTAGTTCTTGAATGAAATATTCTAAATGATTTTTCAGACGAACTTTTTCTTCCGAAATATCAAATTTCTCAACATAATAAATCAACTCTTGCTCAAAGCGATTTTGGTCGAAACTTTCATTTTGAAGCCATTCACCAACCGCTTTTTCGATGCGTTCTCGCACTGCAGGAATACGCTTTGGGTCTTGCTCCTCTACGCCTCTTAGCAAACTGGCTATGCTCTCAATATATTCTTCAAACTTCAACTCTGTATTTTTTCCTTCTTGCGTGCGAAATTCTTTACACTTCGTAATCGCCTGATTTATAGCGGTTTTCATTAAATCCCATTCAGCTTTTGAGTCCGATTCGCTTAAAGAATCGGTATTATAAGCATTAGGCATCATGCTTGCCATGCGGAGCAATTCGGTGGGTGTTGGTTCAAAACCAAGTTCGTTTGCCGTTGCTTTTAGGTCTTTAAAATAGGCTTTTATCAAAGCACGATTGACGGTAGTTGAAGCTCCTGATTCGTCTTTGGGTGTAACCGACATCATAAATTCGACTTTTCCACGCTCCAATTCTTGCGTAAGAATGGTTCTGATTTCGATTTCTCGCTCCGAATAACTACGTGGGATTCGGCAGTAAATATCAAAAAATTTAGAATTCAACGATTTGACTTCGACAGTTACAGAAATTTTGGCATTTTCGACAGTAGCCGAGCCAAAACCAGTCATTGATTGCAGCATAATATAATGATTGATTGAGCGAAGCGGTATGCCGCCCGCTCTGATTGAGTGAATGACTTTTTTGAAATTTAGACAAAGAACGCATAAATAAAGGTAATCTTAGTAGTTTTGCTTCAGAAAAGAAAAAATCGCTCAATCAGAGCGGGCGGCGTACCGCTTTACACGATCACTCAGAGCTTTTCTACAATCTTAATCTTACGCATATATAATGTAGGGTTAGCGAGAAGGTTTTTGCGTTCACGTCCCCAAATCAAGAAATTTTCGTCGAACCACGGCGAAAAGCCTGTGATTTGCTCATTTCCTAATTCCTCATACACTCCTTTTGCCACCACTTCGCCTGTAGTTGTGTCGAGTAAATTTGTATAAATCACATTGCCAAATTGACAAGCTCCCATAATTCGATTTTTATTAACCAAAAAACGCATAGCAGGCTTTACGTTTGATTCTAAAACATCAATTTTGTTGGAAGTTTGGGTTCTTAAGCGTTGAGTATAAATAAAGTTGGTCAAACCATCTAATGTAATGACCGAATTCCATAAAAAATTTGCTTCGTTATCGAGTCGACAAATCATGCTATATTGGTACTTTATTTTGCCCGTATATTCTTGATTAGAGATAGACGCATCAAAAAAGTCGAAGACACACATTATGCCATTTTCAAGTGATTTTAATTGGTGAACTATGGCGTAAGGTGGTGTTTGCTGTTTTTTGTTTAGTAAGGCTTTAAATTCCGAAAACTCAGTATATTTTACTTTTTCTGGCGAGAAATTCTCATCCAAACAAGCAGCATATAAGCCCCTCACTCGAAAACTAAGTCCTTTAGTGTAAGTACCAATAACAAATAATTTTTCACCAATTCTAATTGTTTTTGCTTCATTAAATTGCTTTTTATTATTCGGAATTATGTAGTCATTCAACATTTTTCCCTCTTTTGAGTATTTTTTAATCAATAAATTGCCACCTTTTTGTTGTTTTAAAATTGCCGTAAAGCTCTCATTATCAGCGTAAAGAGATAAAAACTGAGCATTTCTATTAAGTAAGTTGGGTAAAACCTTGAAAGTGCCATCTTGCACACGAAAAACCATGACAACTGGGCGTTCTTTGTACTTACAAGCAATGAAGCAATCTTCATAAACAACCCTGAACGTAAACATTTTTATTCCTTCAGGAAACGTACCTTCTATTTTTTGCTGTAAACCAGTTTTGATAGAGGTTTTGAGGAGCATAATTTTGTTTTTTGGCAAAAAACGATTGAACAAAGCATAATGAAAAACCGAGTCTGTTTGTTCGCCAATAAAGTCATATTTTGCCTCTATTTTGAAATCATTTTGCCAAATATTCTTTACATTTTTATCGTAACCTTCGGTATGAACATAAGTAAACTTTTCATCAGAATTTAAGTCCGACATAATAGTGCCGTTTACACCCATCGGGATGATATTATTTTGCCGAATTGGCCTAAAAAAGTTTTCCTCAACGGGTGTTTGTCCGCTTTGTTTGATATGACTTTTAGGCATTATATTAGTCTTTGGGGCTGAATTGGCCGCCGCCAATATAGACTCAGCAGTAGGACTTATCCGTTGTGCAACAAGATTAAAACATACAAAAAAGCAATAAGTAAAAAGTATATATTTGTTCATCATAAATGCAGGTTAGCAATAGTAAAGTTAGCTCGAATAATGTCTTATTTCCAAATAATATTGGGCTTTTCTCTTAAAAAAACTGTACTTTTGCAGCTTAGTTTTTAAAGAATAAATGTTAATCAAAAAGCTTATTGCTACATGCTATTGGCTAATTCCTGACAAAATGAATATCGAATTATCGTTAAAAAAAGCCATTCAACAAGCACTTTTGGCATTATATCATGTTGAAGAAGAGGTTGTTTTGCAGCCAACCAAAAAAGATTTTGAAGGGCATTATACTTATGTAGTTTTCCCTTTGGTGAAATCGCTACGCAAAAATCCAGCAGAAATTGGTAATACTATCGGACAGTATTTGCAAGAAAACAGCACTTTTATTGATGGTTTTAATGTAGTTCAGGGATACTTAAATGTGATTTTGACTAATGATGTTTGGATTGATACGTTGAATAATATTTTGGCAGAAGACAATTTTGGTACTTTTCCTGCCAACGGAAAATCGGTGATGGTCGAGTTTTCTTCGCCAAATACCAACAAACCTCTCCATTTGGGGCATTTGCGTAATGATTTTTTAGGCGAATCGGTTGCCAGTATTTTGAAAGCGGGCGGTTATGAAGTTGCTAAAACTTGCTTGGTAAATGACCGTGGTGTGCATATTTGTAAGTCAATGTTGGCGTATCAACGGGCTGCGAACCGCAATTTTGGAAATGGAGAAACGCCAGAGTCTTTAGGTTTGAAAGGCGACCATTTGGCAGGAAAATATTATGTAGAATTTGATAAAGCTTATAAAGTTGAGATTGCTCAACTAATTGCCCAAGGAAAAACCGAAGACGAAGCTAAGAAAAATGCCCCATTGATGCTCGAAACGCAGGAAATGTTGCAAAAATGGGAACAAGGAGATGCCGAAACAATGGATTTATGGCGAAAAATGAATACGTGGGTTTTTGCAGGATTTGATGAGACATACAAGAAAATTGGCGTTTCGTTTGATAAAATTTACTACGAATCAAACACTTATTTGCTCGGAAAAGAAGTTGTTGAAGAAGGTTTAAAAAAAGGAATTTTCTTTAAAAAAGACAACGGAAGCGTGTGGATTGACTTAAAAGAAGAAGGTCTTGACGAAAAACTGGTGCTTCGTTCTGACGGAACTTCGGTCTATATTACACAAGACTTGGGTACAACCGATTTGAAATTCAACGATTTTCATAACGATAAATCAATTTGGGTAGTTGGCAATGAGCAAGATTATCATTTTCAAGTGCTTTTTGCGATTATGAAAAAACTCGGTCGTACTTATGCCGATGGTTGTTATCACCTAAGCTATGGTATGGTTGATTTACCTTCTGGGAAAATGAAATCTCGTGAAGGAACGGTCGTTGATGCAGATGAATTGGTTGCAGAAATGATTGAAACCGCCGCCGAAACGACCCGTGAGCGTGGAAAAATTGATGATTTTAGTAAAGAAGAAGCAGAAAATTTGTTCCAAATGTTGGCTTTGGGAGCGTTGAAGTATTTCTTATTGAAGGTCGAACCAAAGAAAAGAATGTTGTTCAATCCGGCCGAATCTATTGATTTTCAGGGAAATACTGGCCCTTTTATTCAATATACTCACGCACGTATTTGTTCAATTTTGCGAAAGGCATCTTCAATGCAAATGCCTGCGGGCGGCGTTCCGCTTTGTAAGCAAGTTAAGTCGGTGGAATTAGCTAAAGTAGAAACCGAATTGATATTTGTTTTGAGCGAATATCCCGCTGCTGTTAAAAAAGCAGGAGAGGAGTATTCGCCAGCATTAATTGCTAGTTATATTTATGAATTAGCGAAAACATTCAACCAATTTTATGCAGAAGTTTCGATTATGAACGAAACCGATGCCGACAAACAACAATTTAGACTATCACTCATCAAAGCGATTGCCGAAACAATTGCAAAGGCTACGGCGTTATTAGGGATGGAAGTACCAAACAGAATGTAATATGAAAAAAAGAGTAATTTTCGCAGCATTAACAATTGTAATTCTCTCATCAACTATGAGTTTTCGTTTAATTAAACACATTTTTTCGGACAAAAAAGCATTGTCTGTCAAACCAAGTAATGTTATGGCAAAAGGTTCTTTTTATGATTTTAGTTTAAAATCGCTTGATGGCAAAGAAACAATAGATTTTGCCAAATATAAAGGCAAAAAAGTAGTGGTATTAAACACCGCATCTGAATGTGGCTATACACCACAATACGCAGATTGGCAGAAATTTCACGAAAAATATGGCGATAAAATTGTTGTTTTAGGTTGTCCTGCTAATAACTTTGGTGGTCAAGAATCAGGTACAAATAAGGAAATTGCTACTTTTTGCCAGAAAAATTATGGTGTAACTTTTCAAATGTTTGAAAAAGTTAGCGTTGTTGGAAGTGACCAACACCCACTTTATAGATGGTTAAGCAAAAAAGACCTAAACGGCTGGAACGACAAAGAACCAACTTGGAATTTTTGCAAATATGTTATCAACGAGAAAGGTGAAGTATCACATTTTTTTGCATCAGGTGTAAAACCAAATTCTCCAGAGTTTTTGAAGGCGGTAGGTATTTAATAGCCTGCTAACCCCCGATTGAGGAATTACTATTATGATAGATAATAAAGAACAAATAGAAAAAGCTCCCAAATCGGGGGCGTGGCTCTCGGCAGCTCGCCCACGTACGCTACCTTTGGCTTTGGCGAGTATTTTTATGGGAAGTTTCTTAGCAGCCTTTGCTGGAAAATTCGATTGGATAATTTTTGCTTTGTGTTGTCTCACAACAATTGCTTTACAGGTTCTTTCCAACTTTGCAAATGATTATGGCGATACTCAAAATGGAGCAGATTTGGCTGGAAGAGTAGGTCCAAAGCGAGCTGTTCAGTCAGGAGCGATTACCCCAAATCAGATGTTTAATGCCATAGTTTTCTTTGGAATCCTTTGTTTGATTTTTGGCATTTCTCTCTTATATTTTGCTTTTAAAAATGCTTCTGCAAGTATTTTTTGGTTTTTTTTAGGTCTTGGTTTATTATCAATGCTTGCCGCTTATACTTACACAGCAGGAAAAAAACCTTATGGATATGCCGGATTAGGTGATATTTCTGTACTTATTTTCTTTGGTTTGGTAGGGGTTTTGGGAAGCAATTTTTTGTTTACAAAAACCTTCGACTGGCTCAATTTATTGCCAGCGTTGAGTTGTGGGCTTTTTGCTACTGGAGTTCTGAATATTAATAATATTAGAGATATTGAATCAGATACAAGAGCAGGCAAAAAAACAATTCCTGCTCGGTTGGGCAAGAAAAAAGCAGTAATATATCATTGGACTTTGCTGATACTTGGTATGTTCAGCATTTTGCTATTTAGTATCTTACAAGGTAAAAATAACTTTCAATATGTGCTTTGTTTTCCATTATTTTTCATCAACGGATTAAAGGTTTCTCGTTTGTCAAACCCCGACCCAATGCTCAAACAAATGGCACTTTCAACCTTAGCCTTTGTTATTTTATTTGGAGTTGCACAGCTGCTTTAGAACAATGAGCAAAATCGTCAACCAAAAAAATCTCTTTATTTTCCTGCCACTTGGGTTTGGGTAGCTAAAAATTTTTGTTCATTTGCTCTTATTTTAACCAAAACTCTTCGATTTTTACGGCGACCTTCTGGTGTGTTATTGCTGTCAATAGGGCGAGTTGCACCATAACCTGCAATAGCCATACGTTCTGCTACCACACCTTGTGCTTTCAAATATAAAGCAACAGTTTTAGCTCGTGTTTCTGAGAGTTTCTTGTTATTCCATTGATTGCCACTACTATCGGCATGTCCCTCAATAAAAATTTCGGTATAAGGGTAGCGATTCAAAATTCCTGAAATATCAATCAGAACATTCTTTGCTTCAGCTGTCAAACGTTCGGAACTCGACTCAAAATAAAAATCAGGCTGAAAAGTAATGTTGATTCCATCGGCAGTGCGAAAAATATCGGCTTTGCCAGTAGTTGCTCCTATCAAATCAGTCGCCAATCTATCAAGCATATTACCAATTTTGAGAGCAGCATCTGCTGCAACAGGGTCTTTTTTACGATTAGAAGAGGTATTCTTCGATGATTTTTTTGAAGAATTACAAGCAACAAGCACAGCTATAACCATAGCAACGCCTGCAAATAGACGCAAAAATTTCATGGAATTAGGAAGTTTTTTAGCAACGTAAGTAAATGATTTTGCTTAGAGCAAAACAAATGTTATGTAAAATTGGCGAAAAATATTTGAAAATGACAAATTATTTGGTAAAAAAGTTATTATTCTGTAGCAAATGGTAGGGGTTAACAAAACTTTTTAGTAAAAAGTGTTGAGTAAACAGCCATAAAATTTATCTTTGCTGATTGATTTTCTTACCAATTAATACCCAAAAAAAACTCCATATTTCATAGCAACCACTATGTCTTTAAAATTTTCAAATAATCTTATGAAAAAATTATTCCTTTCTCTATTGGCTTTTTGCCTAACTGTTTTTGCTTTACAGACTCAAGCACAGCAAACTGCATCCGAATTTTTTGATATTGGTGTGAATAAAAGTAAAGCAGGAGATTATATAGGTGCTTCACAAGCATACAGCACTGCCATTGCGATGAACCCAGAAAATTCAACAAGTTATTATAATCGTGGTTTGGCAAAACAACAACTGAAAGACCATCGTGGTGCTATTTTGGATTTTGACCGTACGATAGACATTGATTCAAAAAATGCCTTGGCATATTTGTATCGTGGTAAAAGTAAAAGTGACCAAGACGACCATCGTTCGGCTCTACAAGATTACAACCGTACAATAGAACTTAATCCAGAAGATGCTTTGGCATTTTTATATCGTGGAATGACCAGAGCCAAGTTATTGGATTACCGTCGTGCGATTCAAGATTTTTCAAAAGTAGTTGAGTTGAATACCGAAGATGATAAAAAATACCAAGCGTATTTTTCACGTGGGGCATGTAAATCACGTTTAGATGATTTTCAAGGAAGTATCTCCGACTTTACGAAAGCAATTGATATGAACCCAAAGCGGTCACAATCTTTTGCAAGTAGAGGTTTTAGTCGCTTGAAAATAAATGATTTCGCTGGTTCGATTAAAGATTTTGATGAAGCTGTAAAACTCAATCCAGAAGATAGTGAATCATATTTTAACCGTGGATTTGCCAAAACAAAAATTGAAGATTTTCGTGGAGCGATGAATGATTATGACAAAGCGATTCAGCTTGACCCACAAAATGTTCGTGCATTTTATGGTAGAGGTTTTTGTAATAGCAAGTTAGGTAGTCAGCGTGATGCAGTGAATGATTTGACTAAAGCAATTGAGGTAAATAATGTAAATATTGACTCAAAAGTATATTATACAGGTCGCATGACTAAAAATACTTTGGATGAACTTAGAAATGTGGTACAAGAAAGAAGCAAAATAAATGAATTTTCGGATGATCGTTCGGAAGCATTTTATAGCCGTGGAATCTCGAAATTTAAGACTGGTGATGGCAAAGGGGCAATTGCTGACTTAAACAAATCTATTGAGTTGAATCCTACTTATTCTGAAGCATATTTTTCTCGTGGTTTGGTTCGTTCGTCAATGGGATCTCAAAAAGAGGCTTTGCAAGATTGTTCAAATGCCATTAAGTTAAACCCTAAATACGGCGAAGCATACTATGTAAGAGGAATTATTAAACACGCTTTGGGCGACGAAAATGCTGGTTGTTATGACCTTAGCCGTGCAGGGGAGTTAGGTTATTCGGCAGCTTATAATGTTATTCGTGAGTATTGTAATTAAGAATATTAAAGTAAATTTATATAAGAAATCTCCGTCATTTGGCGGTGATTTCTTTGTTTTTAAAGTTTAAATATTTTAAAATACTTATCTCCTGTCAAGCTATTTATACTGTAAAAACTTCGTATCGACTACATAAAACCCCTGTTTATGGGATAGATTTTTTTCGTTAACCTTAGATTGTCAGTATTATATCATTTTGTTAAAATCTCTGCCAAACAGCGGAGGTTTTTTGTTTATCTATGATTTTTTTACAATTCGACCAAAGCCCCAGAATCGCACTGGAATATAAATTGTACAGTTTCTGCCAAATCACCTTCTGTAATTTTTTTCACTTGCCAATCAAATCCTCCCGCATATTTTTGTGTAATTTTCTCAGCTTTTTTTATAATTTCGGCAATAAATGCGTGCTTAGGCTTTCCAATATTTTGCCCAAAATCTTGAATATCGGCTTTAAACATCAAGTTTACTGGAATCGTATACATTTGACCATTTCGAGCTGCACAAATAGGTACAGGCTCATAAGTAGGTGAGGAAGCATATTCACCCATTTTCTTTTGAGCAATTTTATATTCTTCGTCCGTTTCACCAAAAATTATGGCTACTTTTTTTCGGTGCAATGCCAAACGTTCTTCAATATCATTGTCTAATCTTTCGAGTAATTGGCGAAGAACTACTGTATTCTTACCACTTCTGATTCGCTCACGAATAGACTGGCGAATAAAATATGTTATAGATTGTGTAACAGTCAATCCGATTTCGGCCATTTGCTTAAAAATCAATGAAGCTGGTGACATCCCAGGAATCGTGTTTGGGTCGTGAAGCAATACTCTGCCGTCGGGTGTTAAGAAACCATCGGTTCGAGTAACCACGCAGAAGCCCAAACCGTTGAAGACTTTGAGCAAGCTATCTTGAATCTTATGCAAGTTTTCAAAACTTGTTTCTACTGGAATTCGTTTCTTAGTTACGTTAGATTTGTATTTAGATTTAAAATCAAAAGTCTGAATTTCGCCGTAGATTTCGGTAGGAGGGAGGGCAACCGCTGTTCCGTCGTCATGCTGAATAACACCGCATGAAAATTCTTGACCTACCACAAATTCTTCAATCATTACATGGTCTTCGGCATTTGCCGAGATGGCAGTTACAGCATCTAAAGTAAACAATTGAGCATCCAACTCTTCCATCAACTCAACTGGGTGATAAAGCATTTTGCCGTTAACTATCAAAGGAAAACCGATACCTTCATCTAAATTCGATGTTTTTTCCATCAAATGACGTTTTTGGCGATCGGTCATTTTTTCCCATTCACGTTTCAAAAATGTTGTTTCAAAAAAGCATTGCTGAACCGATTTTGTAAATTCTTCGAGGCTACGCTTCCTAACAATCGCCACACCGATGGATGAACCTTGATGCGGAGCTTTTACTACAAATGGGAAACCTATATTGTTGATTAAATCAGTAAACATTTTTGAACGGTCGGCAATTTGCCATTCCTCACGAGTAAAGGTTACCATTTTCTTTTTTTGTCCCGTTACGAGCGAAATGAGCTTATTTTGCATTGGTTTGTCAATACCAATTGCCGAACCCATCAAGCCAGGCCCTACGTACGGTATGCCATACCATTCTAATAAACCTTGTATTGCTCCATCTTCGGCTTGTGGGCCATGCATGATGGTAAAAGCAAAATCCATGATTTGGGAAAAATCGGCAGGTTGAATCTGTTTTCCAACTTTATAAATTAGTTTATAAAGCTGAGTTTCGTTCAAATCGCCTAAAGATTCAATATAAACTCGAAAGCCACGATTGAGATTTTTGGAAGGGAAAAAATCACGGATAGATTCTTCGTAGAGTAATTCAGGATTTATCTGAATAAAATGCCCCAAACTATCAACAAAGATAGGAATAGGTTCAAAAATCGCCTTGTCAATATGCTCGAAGGCAGTTTTTCCGCCTAAATAAGAAATTTCTCGTTCACGTGCTTGTCCGCCGAAAAAAATACCGATTCTGATTTTGTTTGCCATTGTATTTTTAGTTCACAGTCTTTGAATCTGTAAATAGTATTCTAAACATAGATTCGAGATAAGAGATTCGATAAAAAATAATAATTTGTGCTTCAAAACTCATAACATACTTCCGATTGCAAGTTAATAAAAAAGCCACTTGTTTTTGCAAGTGGCTTGATTTTTTAAGATAAATTTCTCCCGAAATGAATAAAAAATAATATGAGGTTCAAACTTTTAAATGTTGATCTCTAAAAATATTTGTTCTTCTTATTGACAATTTCTTTTTTTTCTCGTACAATTAGCATACGCATTTCTTCCTTTTTAGCTTCG
>NZ_JAYWCU010000128.1:0-15300 GCF_043780375.1 Emticicia sp.
GGTAAGGCACTTATCCTTTGATCTATCGCTGCCACATCTACAGGTTGACACTAATTGCACCTGAAGGGCTTCGTGAAGATGTGATCACTCACCCGTGTCAACATGCCTCGGTATGTGGTTTCTGTTCGTCAGTACAGATCGTTGCAGTCCCCGCTGTGGCGGGATGAAACACCTGCTTCCTTCAGTTCTTGGATCGCTCCAAACAACCTTGCAGCTTGCTATGCGCATCAATGCTTTGCACATCGGAGACTTGCACTCCTTGGATAATCAAACTAAATTCCCGTCTGAAATTTAGTCGTGCCATGCTGGGCACACACAGCACCTACCCAAAAGGCGGGGTTTCGTGTTCCAAAGACAGTTTTGTGGTTAATCAAACATTAGTTTTTCAAATCAAGTTTTGTGGTAAAAATCCCGCCCTTCGGGTAGGTGCAAAACGTTGGCTACAATTAGTCGAACTTAAGGAAAGCACGGGTAAGCCCAATGCGTTATGTTCATTAATGAGTTTTCTTGACTGCCATCAAGGGTAAAGCCTACTTTATTGAAATACAATGCTTTGATGATAGCTTTATTTCCAAAAAGTACAACGCAAACATCCCCGTCTGAAGGCTTCATGCTGGCTAATGTGAACCATTCAATCATAATTTTACGTTTTTTATTGATTCAGTAAAATTTCTAAAAAGACCAATTGGTAATTTTAGTGATTCATTTTGACTACGCAAATCATCGATTTTTTGATTATAATTATTTTGCATTTCTGCAAGAAGATTAGATTGCTTTTCTGCCAGTTTTTTTTGATAATCATATTCCTTGATTATCTCCTCGATTGCAGTTTGGCCAGTTTTTATGTCTCGTTGAAACATAAAACTTTCGAGTATCTTGACTACTTCTTTGTTTTCTTTGCTGTCGAGATTTCTCAAGGTTATTGTTTTAAAACTCATTTGCTATCAAATTTTAGTTAAATAATGGTTGATGGCGGCGGGAGCTGCCGAAATGTGAGCTGTTGTAATAATATTTTGCTATCATTTTTTCAATGCCGGGAGCTGCTGCGGGAGTCCTGCTTTTTATTTATGATAGCAAAAGATTGAGTTATACCAGGGGAAGCAGCTGGGCTTGGTTAGTGTTTGCTATCAATCACCATCTTCATCATCAAAATCATCAGGGAAAGATGCACTTAATGATGCTCTTTCAGCTAACTGAATTCTTCTGGCGGCATTCCGTTTTCATTTGATTATCAATGTTTTATGCGTTCGTTTGATACATCTAAGAACACACTATCCTTACCGACAAGCAAGTGAGTTGGCAACTGTTTCTTGCTATTTTACGAGATTTTATATACTTTCTGAAAGAAAAGAAAACTAACATTTTTTGACCGCTCAAAGCAGTGGGAATTTTTGGTTTGGTTCGATTCCTAATTGAACTTTTTTGGCACATTTTCAAGCCTTTGAAAGCTCTAACATTGCTACGTGTTCAGTTTCTAAATCTCTTGGTAAATCACCATATCTAACTGATACCCAATTTTTGGTAGCCATTATTTCGATAACTATACCCACCCGACCCAAGCATCTGTGAGTTACTGATTGCCCTACCTTAAACCTTTGCTTGTGATATTTATCACATTCCATCCAAGAGGGAAATGGGTGGCACGAGCATCCGTACAATCCAGTAATATAATGTTTTGACTTCATATCCTTACCACCTGATTTATCAATAATTTTAATCCAGTCATATTTACGAGATACTTATCCATTTTCTGAAAGCGGTGTTAATTGTAAAACATTGGTTTATTAAAGCCTTGCGACTCGAATATCGCAAGGACTTTTTTTTAATCTTTTTGAGCTTTTTCAGTGAATGTCTTTTCTTCAACTTTTAATTCGATACCTTTTATTTCATTCAAAGTTTGAACAGTCTCAGAAACTGGAATTCGGATTAGATTAACGTTTTCGGGTAATTTCCACTCTTTTAAAAGAAATTCATTTAATCCCTTTGAATTAAAATAAGCCGATGATGCTTTCTCATTCTTCTTTATTTCCCAGCCTTCTGCTTGGCATGGAACAAGAAAATATTTAAAAGAGCTTGTTTTATCTTCGGGGTTAATGTCCTCCGTTTTAGCTACTTGGATTTGCGTGAAATTTGGCAAAATAGCATTCAAAATGCTTAATAATTTCATTGAAATGGCAAAACTTGGCTTGACAGTTGAGAGTGTTAGAATTGGCACCGTATTATTTGTGGCAGCTCTAAGATTTGGAAATTTTGAGGGTCTGAGAAATTCGACTAACATTGTTTTTGATTGTTTATAGTGAAAAAATGATTACTTAATAATGATTTTCGGCGATGGTTTCCAAGCGGCAATTTTGTGTTCGGGTACTACAATATTTTCACCTTTATGTATATTTTGGGCGATTTTGGTTTTTCGAGTTTTTATCAAAAATGTGCCAAAATGTTTGATAGTAACTTTTTCGCCAGTACTAAGGCATGATGCAATAACTTTGAAAACCGTCTCAACGGAATGATCGCCTTGTCGATACCACTCAGATTCGACAATATGTTGTAGCTCTGCTCTTGTCATTGTTTGCATTAGTTAATTGTGATTGCTTGAGTAAATGCTTTATTTAGCGATTCGGCTGAAAAATGCTTATTGATCAAGACCTGATGCAATAAACTGAGTGCTTCTTGCTGGGCAATGCTGATACTGATTTCTGCTTGTAAACCTTCCAAAATGGCGAGAGCTTCATCAACTTTGATTTCAAACTTGCACGGCTTTGATGCCTCCTTTTTCTTCCAAGAATTATATTTTTCAATTGAAATTCTGTCAGCAAAACTATCAACGGTCCATTTCCATCGAGGAATGTAACCTCGCTCGTCTTCTGTTGTTTCAATGTAATGCCTGACAGCGTGTGAAAATTCAGCGAGAGAAATTAATATTGATGGGAGTATTTTTAGGTCTATTTTCATATTGCATATTTTATTAATTGGTTCATTTCTTCAATTGCGTCGTCAAGGTCAGCGTAGGTAAGATTGATATAGTTACGCTGATAAGTATAGAGCGGAAAACTTTCCCATTCTGATGGAATCTGAACGCTCAGAATTACCCTTGTGTGTCCAAGTTGTATTTGTGCTTTGGTTGTTTTTTCAGACGTATTCAGAATCATTGTCAATTTTGCAAGTGTCTCAAGTTTTTTGAGTATTTGATTGTCAAGTTCAAATTTTGGCATGATAGTTTTTCCTTAGCTGGTCAAAATTTTCCTGAACAAACTCTACTACATTATCGGTGTCGTTATATAAAGTGAGCTGTAACGTACCTTTTGAATCTACAATTTTGAAAACCTCAGGATTCTGAACCCCAGCCACCATTCTACCTTTATTGTAGTTTTGGTAGAGTATTGCTGTCTTAAAAGGATTCCCTGAAATCATTATTTCTTGAAGGCGTTCAAAAGCTCTTGGAAACTCTGTATTATACTCAGCATACGCAGTATCCTTCATAAATTTCAAATAATAAGGCATTGAGTTATTTGGTCTTCCATTTTTATCTTTCCATTCGTATTTGAAATAGACACGAAGTACCAGGAGCGAATTGGCAACATCATACAATGCTGATTTAGGAAGTATCAATGTCGGGGATTGAGCTGTTTGTGTCATTGCTTTAGGTTGGTTTTAATGATTTTAGATGTTTTTCTGCATAATTTCCCCTACCCAGCGAGCCGCCGCCCGCCCGAGCCACCTGATCAGTTCTCAATCAAAATTTCTGAGAACTTTTTCAGAACTTTTTAAGATTCTCAAATTTCAAAAATCTGTCATTTTGGCACGTTTCGGGGTCAAACGCACTTCCCTAAACATCATTTTGAAGTTCTAATAAGTACTTAATTTTTTTATTAGTACTGAATAAGAACTTATATCCAAATTCCGACTCATGATGGTTTTAAAAAAGAGAAATCAATTTCTCCGATTTTCGAAAACCCTCCAGTTCTTGCTTCTCTGCTGTGGATAACTTGTGATTTCTGTGGATTAAGGTTAAGGCTGACATTTGAACGAGGTGCAGGATGGTTCAAGTCGATATCGTGTAGCTGATTGTAACTTGGTACTGTGTACTGGATAACTCCAGGAGCAAACTCAATGGTGATACAATTGCAGATTCGGCCTGGTAAGGTTAAGGTATCACGGTAACGTTTTGAAAGTATTGATTTGTAGGAGTTGCACATCCGAATAAGATGCTCTTTTAGGGCTGATTTTTGAGCTCTACCGTCAACGTGTTGAATGAAATAGGAGTACGTAAAGGATAAACTTAATCCGTTACTACCTTGCTTCAGTTTTTTTATGAAAAGCTGAAGTAATTTCTCGGCTGTCGTTTTTATTCCGCCGCCAATTCGAGGAAGAGTGGCTTTGAAATCAACATCAGCATCTCTTAGGCGATTATTCTCGTCCAGTCGCTTCATAATTTCTATTTTTGACTTGATGAAGTCAACCACAGGCTTTGAAAAATACTTTGAAACAGGCATAGTTAATTTGTCCATGAAATTAGGATTAAAAAAGTTAAGATAATAGTTTCTTTTGTTGCCAAACCCTCCTACCATTGTAGGAGGGTCAATTGATTTACATTTGGTACACACAACTGGCAGGAATCTGGAAATTTGCGAGAGCCGTGGAGTCGAACCACGATTTGAGATACACGTATCTATTCCTTGCTCTCCCCATCGTAGAAACTGGCAGCAACTACGGCACGTCTTTCCGTTTGTCAGCTTCGTTTTTCTCAGTCTGAGGCAGTAGTCTGGTACTTTTTTACCGTCGTTTATCTTCCTTACTGATACGTCTATCAGAATTAGACTGGGCAGACACCTTACCATTGTTATCCACGGTGCGACTAACAGCGGGCTTATGAGTGGGTTCGACCATACCACCTCCGATTTCCTTAATTCTGTGCCGAAGCACTACATCTACTTTCGGTTTGGCTCACAGCCACTTGAGTAGTTGTACACCTGCTCAAGTATGACAGTTTTGAAGCTTCACGAGCTACCTGATATGTTCGTCTGGGCAACGACAACCCGCATATCACGCCCTACGATTGCCATTCTTGTAGGGACTTCTACGTTCGGATTTGGTTTTATAGTTGCGGGAGAGGGACGGCATCGGCCGACCGTTCGAACCCCCGACCTCAAGGTTATGAGCCTTGCGAGACACCATCTTCTCCACCCCGCTATGTCGGCTTCGTTTCAGCGACACGCATGTTACTCTACTCCGAAGCCAAACTGTTCACCTTAAACCTGACTCATTAGTTGCCAAAAGCAAACATGAGTGAGTAAACTAATTTTGAAAAATGAATCAGGTTTTAATTTCTTTTTGAAAATCATAGGCAACATAGTCGCCTATGATTCAATCTTAACTTTCCCTAACATATAATCTAATGCTGTTTTGCTTTCTCAAAACCTACTAATACATATACCACCATCGACAAAACTGACAGAATAAGTGCCAATGCCGGACCCGCAAATATTATATAAAGTGCTATTTCGATGAAATTTGGCATGGTATTAAATCGTTTTGAGTACAAGGTTTTTTACAAACTCTTTTTGCTCCTTTCCATGAGCTTACTCCTTTTTGGAATATTTTCTGACAAATCTTACATTCGAGCGATGCTTTTTCTACGAATGCTGGTGATGAATTTAGGTGTACTTGTTCGTCATATATTGGTTTCAAGGCTACATAAAATAGCTTAAAGCCATCGGTTTTTAGTTTTTCTGCTTTTTCGAGCAGTTTTTGTAATTCTCGACGAGCAACGAAGATATTGCCTTTTTGAAGCTGAATTTTGATTTCAAGAAGGAGGTGTTGCTCTTCAATACTCATTTTTAATTTTGTCGATTAATGCCCTCTTTGTTGCGAGCTTAAATTTTTCTTCTTTCAACATCCTTACACAATCATCATTTTCTTGAAGATTTTCAATGACGGTTGTCATTTTTAACATCTGCTCACCTATCCACCGCCGAAGTTGAGTTAGGGCTTTTGTGTTTTCGTGCCACAAATCACTTTCAGATAAATTCAGTACTGTTTTCGTGCTTAAATTTCTAAAATATATCATTCGTGAGGGTATTTTTCTCTTGATATGTAGTAATCAATTGCCTCTTTAAAATCTGTGAATTGCTCATAAGTAAAATGCAGCTGTTCGGCCATCATTCGTTCAAACTCAAAATGGCTGCTATCATATTTGAAACAAAACCTGTTTTTGATAATGATTTGATTATTAACCGACAAACCATAAAACTTTTTCTTTTGCTGTCTCAACGAATGTTGATCAATTATCCCCGACTCAGTTGTATCAACAAATGATGTTTGATGTTTTGAATAAGGTATGCTATTCATTGTCTTTTCCATGTTTTAAATTCAGACATAAAATAAGCCCCAATACAAATGAATGCGGCAATTGCCAAGACCCTACCCGCACTAACCATAAAGGTATCGGGAGTAAAGCCATTTGAGATTTGTAAAATAGTTGTCATAAGAGTATTGTTTTGCGTTAGAAATTATCGTCATCAGAAATCGGAGCATTGTCTATTTCGTAAAAAAGCCAAACCATACCCACTATTACTGCCAAAATAGAAATGCTTACGAATGGGTGATTGTCGATGGCGTTGAATAGGGTGTTCATGCTGCTTTTTTGTGTTTTTGGTTTGCAAGGCGAAAACGGTATATTTGAGAAGTATTCTAAATTTTTCAAACTTTATAACCGTTTTCAAACCATGCAAGAAAATAATGAAAATCAATTAATCAGAGATTTAGGAACTGTCATTAATAATCAAGTTGCCAGTGTAACTGCACTTAATAACTTAAATATTAGAACTGGATATAGCCTTGATAATCAGGTTATTATAATAAAATATCTATCTGAAATCAGTGAAACTTTGAAAAAGATTGAGCGAAATCAATCAAAATAGCTTAAAGGTCGATAGATATTATTGTTCTTTCCACGTCATCAAAATCTGGAAACTGTGTAGATTCAAATGATTTGAGTTTACCCAGTTTTGCTTCTAATTCTTCTAATGAAGAATAAACAAATGTGATATTTATATGCTTGTTCGGTCTATTAACTGACCTTTTCGTTGGTTGTTCTTTGCTCATGCTGCTTTGGTATGTTTACGGTTATGTAAACTCATGTTTTCAAGTAAACCTGCCATTGATTTTTTCTCAAACCACGCATCTACTTTTGTGGCATTGAAACGGGTAACTGTTTCGATTCTGCTATATGGCATCTTTTCGGACTTCATCCACTTGTATATTGTGCCTTCTTTTACGTCAAATCTTTTACAAACTTCATCCATATTGAGCCATGCAGCGTTGTTTTGAGCGGCATTTAGCTTTGCCAAACTTTGCTCAATGCGATTGAGAAGGTCGAGCTGGTCGAATGGGAGCGATATTTCAACGGTAGTTGTCATTTCGGTTCGGTGAGTTTGAATTTAGTAACCATTCGGTCGAGCAACTTATTTATCATCATGGTTGTGCTTTGGTGCATGGTGGCAAGGCTGTTAAATGTTAGCTGAGACATACCTTCATTAAGGCAAAATGTTTTGAAATCTTCTCTACGGTCGGGATAGACCTCTAATAATCGACTAAGACGATTAGGGGTTTTTACTTTTTTGATAGGGGTTTCTACGTGATTATCAATCTTTTGCTTTATTGGTATCATTTTTTATATATTTTTGTATTCGTTAATAATTAATATTTAATTATTAATAGATTAGTAGTACAAAGATAATGCAGTGCATTTAAAAATAAAATTTTTACATTATTTTTTTACTGAAATTCATTAATTTATAATTATTCTAAATAGTAATGTCAAAAATTGGAGAGAGAATTAAAGAATTAAGGGCTGGGTTTTCGCAAGATGAATTCGGCAAAAAGTTCGGAGTAACCTCTGTAACTATCTCTGCTATTGAAAAAGGTAAACAAAACCCTGGATGGGATCTAGCTGAATTAATATGTGATGAATTTGGAGTTAGCTTAGATTGGTTGCGTGGAAAAACAGAAATTAGAACACCTGCCACTGAAAACATAGAGCAAGAGCCAAAGGTTGATTATAAGCTAATGAATGAAGTTGCTGATTTACACAGAACCGTGATAGGTTTACAAAATAAATTATTAAACAAACAGACCACCGAACTTGAATCCTTAAAAAATGGTGGAAGTGCTGTGGCTAAACCTTAATTGATAAGATGGAATTTGTAGTTTTATTATTTATAATTATGGCTATATATTTTATAGTAAAACAATCAAAAACCAAAACCATAAATTTTGTAAATCATACTCCTATTGATGTATATGATAAAGAACCTATTAAAGTTGAAAAACAATTAAGTGCAGAAGAGTTAGAGGAACTGTTTTGGACCACTAAAATAGATAAGAGTGTATTTGTAGCTGGTTATCAATATAATCAAGGTCCACAAATAAAAAAGAAATTACAGTCAGGCGTTAATTTAGAGTTAGTCCGTGATTTAGAAAACCAATGGGATGATAGAGCCATAAAAGTCATGTTATTTGACCATTTGTTGGGGTTTATCTCAAAATCTGACAATAAAGATATATCAAGAAAAATGGATGAAGGTATATTATTTACTTCTTTCATCGTCTATTTTGATAATTCTGAAAGAAAACCCTATTTTAAATTATTTATCAATGTGTCTGAAATTTAATAAATCTAACATTCGCCAAACTTCGCTTGAAAAATTATAGTGTGGTTTGTGCTGCGTAATCAATAAAGAAAGATAAGATGGAATACAAAAATTGCCCAAACTGCAATGAAAAAATAACCAATGGCTTTTTTAATGCAAATACCATTTACTCATTTAATGATGTAGAAATGACATTTGTCAAGCGTTTTTTTGGTAGAAATAGTGAAGCATTTTGTGAATCTTGTAAAGACAATGTTTTGATACAAAGTAAAGAAAAATACCGAAGTGAGATACGTGAAGTAATGAAGGTTAGAAAAGAACACTTTGTGAATATTCCGACTGCAAATATACCTTCACCACAAGGTTGGGAGTACGAAGTAAAAGGAATGGTAACTGGACAATGTACAATGGGAACGGGGCTACTTAGTGAGTTGTCGTCGGACTGGAATGACTTATTGGGACAAGAATCAATAACAATGAATAAAAAAGTGTTGAAAGGAGAAGAGAATTGTTTGAATATATTGAAAGCAAAAGCCTTAGATTTAGGAGGCAATGCCATAGTTGGTATTGACATTGATTATGCAGAAGTTGGCTCACTTAGAGGTATGATACTTATATGTATGACAGGCACAGCCATCAAAGTAAACAACACAAGCATATTTGATGGAAACATACAAAAGAGTCTGCTAGAGTTGGACAAGTCGGTGGCTAAAATGTCAATATTAAATACATACTCAAAAAACATAAATTAACAAGATGGGAATATTTTTAGGCTGGATAGTTTTATCATTTGTAGTTGCCTTTATGGCAGATGGTCGAAAAATTGGTATTTTTTGGGCATTGGTTGCTTCGATTTTTCTTAGCCCACTAATAGGCTTAATAGTCGTATTATCATCAAAAAGAAATAGTGATATTGAATATGAGCAACAGATGTTTGATGTTCAAAAAGCCACATTGGAAAATACTAAAAAAGATACAATTGGATTAGCTTCTGAACTTGAAAAACTTGTAAAAATGAAAAGTGATGGTATAATTAGTGAAGAAGAATTTTTGAAACTGAAAGCTAAATTGATTAATTAAAATGAGAATAATTTTTACAATATTATTTTTTTGCATATTAAAAGTAAGTAATGCACAAAAAAAAGACAGAAAAGTTGTAATTGATGATACTTATCCAAGAAGCATAATATCAATTGAAACACCAAAGATGAGTCAAGAAAAACTTGCTTATCATCTTAAAACTTCGGGCGAATTATTGTCAGTGGGAGTAGTTGTTGGAGTAATTTCTGCTATTGCCACTCCTTACATTGCAAAAAAAGACCCAGAAACTGCAAAAATAGTCAGTATTGCTGGGGGTTTATTAAGTATAGGACTTACCATTTCGGCAGGAAGCCATTTAGTATTGGCGGGTAAATCGGTTGAAATTAGAGACAAAAACAATTGAAATTTTACAGGGAAGAATTAAATAAATAGATTATAATGTGCTTACTATAAGCTACTTATTACAAATATTTAAAAACCTTATTTTAAATTTTGTAAATAAATAATGGGTGAAGACTTACAAAAGAAAATTAGAACTGACTGCTGGGACAAAGCCTTAGATAGTTTTGGGTATTCATATATTTATTCCAAAAAAATCGAATCTTTAAGCAAGCTCTTACGCTGGACAAAAGTATTAGGTATTTTAATACCCGTTTTACTGGGAGCATTACTAACCTCCTATATTTCAAATAAAGAATTATTAGATTTGGCGATATATATTACAACTCCTATTGCTATTGCTCAATTAATATTATCTACTTATTTAACCATAATTGGAGCTGATGAAAGAGCAAACTCATATTCAATAAAATCGGCTGAGTATTCGCTTTTAAATTCAGAATTTGAATATTTAGCAAAATTTCCACCTGCTGACGATATCATTTTCCAAAACAAATATGAAGTTTTACTCGAAAGAGAACGAGGGATAAGTAAAACAAATAATGAAGTTTCAGACAAAGAGTTGAGAATGGGAATGAGATTTGGGTTGCGAAATTATAGAAGAGCTTGTGCTGGTTGTCAAAAAACACCTACCTCAATGATAGCAACTGATTGTGATGTGTGTGGTAATTTCTAAATAACAATAAAATGACTGACAGAGAAAACAAAGTAATGAAAGGCTTTTTGGGTTTAACAACAACTGAAAGAGTAAATTTTATTAATGAGCTGAATGGATATCAAAATGCTGATTACTATCGAAAAAATATTGTTGAAAGAGAAGTGCAGCAAAAAGCCAGTGTTGGTCCCAAAAATACTATTTGCGATTGTTGCGGTAGGTAAGATGTGCACTTGCCAGATAAAGCGAAATAGAAAATAATACTAATGAAGAAATAAAAACATAGTTTTTTTCTGGAAACAATTTTACCATGGATAATAAAATCAGTGTAATTAATGCTGAAATTGTATATTTCTTCATTTTGCAAATAAAATAAATCGTTTTTCAAAGATAGTTACTTTTATTAAAAGTGCTCATTTTTTGAAATCAATATAAAAAAAATGTAGTGTAAATATTTAAAATTTTACAGGGAAGATTAAATAAATGTATGATAATATGCTTACTATAAGCTGTTTATATAGATTTATTAAAATTCCCCGTAGGGTCACAACACAAAGTCTTTTGTTATTTGTAAATGCCTGATAATCAATCAATTATCAGGCATTTTTGTTTTGAACGGATTAAATTTCCCCTAAGATTAAATTCAACTTACCATTCATTTTATTTTTGATATATATTAGTACTCAAACCAAAAACAATTTTATAGATAAAAATATAAATAAAAAACTACATCTAACTTTTTGCTTTTAGCTTAACAATCTCGTATTTCTGAAACTCTCGAAAATTTTCATGATGCACAAGAAAAGTTAAAGTTTGTTGTCCATGCGGTCTGCGTATTTGCGTTCTTTTACTTTGTGGATATAGGTTTACCAGAAACCTTTGAATACAAGTAAAGTTAGTGTTCTATGCTTTTTTATTTGTTTTTCAGACCTATCAAGAAACAAACATAAGACAATAGGCAAAAACCGACATCGAAGAAGCCAAAAAAATAGTAGAAGCTATGATTCTGGGTTGATTTTTTTGTATAAAAAAAAGACTACCGCTTTGATATAATCTAAAACCTCATCTCTCTAACATCATCAGCGATAGTCAATTTTCCTTCAGTAGCTTTCCGAACGTCTTCTATTGAAATACCTGGAGCAGTTTCTAATAATTTGAAGCCGCCTTCTGGCATTACTTCCAAAACTGCTAATTCGGTAACAATCTTTTTCACGCAACGCAAACCCGTAATAGGTAAACTGCAACTTTTCAATAATTTAGATTCACCAGCTTTATTGACGTGTTGCATGGCTACAATTATGTTTTCGGCTGAAGCCACTAAATCCATTGCACCGCCCATACCTTTTACCATCTTTCCTGGAATCTTCCAGTTGGCAATATCGCCATTTTCAGAAACCTCCATCGCTCCTAAAATTGTTAAGTCAACATGACCGCCACGAATCATGGCAAAACTCTCGGCAGAACTAAACAATGCCGAACCTGCAGTCATGGTAACGGTCTGTTTTCCAGCATTTATTAAATCGGCATCAACATTTTCTTCGGTAGGAAATGGACCAATGCCCAACAAGCCATTTTCAGATTGCAAAATCACATTGATTCCTTTAGGAATATAGTTTGCTACCAAAGTAGGAATCCCAATGCCCAAATTTACATAAAACCCATCTTTTAATTCTTGAGCAATTCGTTGAGCAATTTGGTTTTTGTCAAGTCCAACAGCCGCTCCCAGAGGGGGAGCTAAAAGCTCTGACTTCGAAACAAAACTCTCCTTTGGCGAGTTAAAAGTAGCTTCAGCTGTCGTTCTGTGTTCAATTCTTTTTTCGTAGTTTTTTCCTTGAAAAATTCTTTGCACATAAATTCCTGGCGTATGAATTTGTGCTGGGTCGAGGCTACCTGCGGGTACTAATTCCTCTACTTCGGCAATGGTGATTTTTCCTGCTGCTGCCATCATTGGGCTGAAATTTTGAGCAGTTCCTTTAAAAATCAAATTGCCTTGGGTATCACCTTTCCATGCTTTTATGATGGCGAAATCAGCTTTTAACCAACTTTCTTTGATATATTTTTTACCATCAAATTCTTCAATTTCTTTGCCTTTTGCTACTTCTGTGCCAACTCCTGCGGGTGTAAAAAATGCAGGAATTCCTGCACCACCTGCCCGAATTCGCTCAGCAAGGGTGCCTTGTGGCGTGAGTTCAACTTCTAATTCACCAGACAATAATTGTCGCTCAAATTCCTTATTTTCGCCAACGTATGAGGATATCATTTTTTTTACTTGACGAGTTTTGAGCATCAAACCGATACCAAAATCATCAACTCCTGCATTATTAGAAATACAAGTTAAGTCTTTAACTCCCTTACGAAGAAGAGCAGCAATGCAATTTTCTGGAATGCCACAAAGACCAAAACCACCCAACATAAGGGTTGCTCCATCTGGAATATCGGCCACTGCTACGTCTGCTCCTGCAATTACTTTATTTATCATTTTGGTTCGAATTTTTTATATAGGTTTTGTTGTAATGTATTTGTTATCAGGTAATTAATTTATTAGAATACCATTTTTTGAATTCTTACTGCATTTAGAATTGCCAAAAGGGCCACACCAACGTCTGCAAAAACGGCTTCCCACATTGTTGCTAAACCACCTGCACCCAAAATTAAAACTATTGCTTTTACTGCAAAAGCTAGACCGATATTTTGCCAAACAATTTGCTTTGTTTTTTTGCTAATATTGATTGCTGTTGCAATTTTTGAAGGCTGGTCGGTTTGAATTACTACATCTGCAGTTTCAATAGCAACATCACTTCCCAAACCTCCCATGGCTATGCCCACATCTGCCAAAGCAAGTACGGGTGCATCATTGATGCCATCGCCTACAAAAGCAATTATTCGAGAAGTATCCCTCTTTAATTCTAGTACCTTTTCGACTTTATTTTCAGGCAATAAATCACCAAAAGCCTTAGAAATACCCAACATTAAAGCTACTTTTTGCGTAATACTCGACTTATCGCCCGAAAGCAAAATGGTTTCTTTAATACCGATTTCTCGCATTTTTTTGATAGCGGATTGTGCATCATCTTTCAGTTGGTCAGCTATCAAAACGTAGCCAACTAATTGATTATCAATGGACATAACGACAATCGTTTCAACAATATTTTCGATTTCGACATCATAATTTACTCCAAATTTCTTCATTAATTTTAGATTTCCCACCAAAATATTTTTCTCTTTTATTTTGCCTTTCATCCCATGACCCGAAATTTCTTCCAAGTCTTCGATTTTTGTTGAAATGACCTCAATTTTCTTTTCATCTGCAAAACTCACAATCGCTTTTGCCACTGGATGAGTAGAATGCGATTCGATTGTTTTCAAGTATTTTAAAAACACTTTTTCATCAATCGTTGTTTTGATTTCTTGAACCTTAAAAACTCCTTTGGTTAAAGTACCAGTTTTATCCATGACAACGGCTGTAACTTTCGACATCAAATCAAGGTAATTTGAACCTTTAAACAAGATTCCGTTGCGAGAAGCTGCCCCAATTCCACCAAAATAGCCCAAAGGGATAGAAATTACCAAGGCACATGGGCAAGAAATAACTAAGAAAATCAAGGCACGATAAAGCCATTCATTAAACATATAGTTTTGGACAAAAAAGTAGGGCAGAAATACCAATCCGATGGCTAAAAATACGACTATGGGCGTATAAATTTTAGCAAACTTTCTGATAAAAAGTTCGGTGGGGGCTTTTTTTGAAGTGGCATTTTGTACTAATTCTAAAATACGAGCTATTGAGCTTTCGGTGAAAAGTTTAGTAACTTCTACTTCAATGATTTTTTCAAGATTTATCATTCCTGCTAAAACGTGTTCACCTTTTTTGATGCTTTTAGGCTTACTTTCACCTGTGAGTGCTGAGGTATTAAAACTACTATTTTCTGATAAAATAATGCCATCTAAAGGTACTTTTTCACCCACTTTTACCAAGATTTTTTCACCGATTTGTACAGTTTCAGGCTTGATTATTTGCCAAGAATTTTCTCTAAAAACAGAGGCAATATTTGGGCGAACATCTAACAATGCTTTAATGTTTAGTTTAGCACGATTAACAGCTGCCTCTTGAAATAACTCTCCAATAGCATAAAAAAGCATCACAGCGACACCTTCGGGGTACTCACCGATATAAAATGCTCCCAAAGTAGCAATGCTCATTAATAAAAATTCAGTAAAAACTTGCCCTTTAATTAGGCTTTGAAATGCCATTTTCAATACATTCCAACCGACTAATAAAAAGGCGATTCCGTACAAAATAATTCGAGTGATTTCGTTCCAAAAAGTGAAGTTTTGAGTTTTATCGAAGAAGTCTAAACCGATGCCCAAAAGCAATAAAGCCAATGAAATTATTGGACTCAAGTACGGATTTTTTTCACTTGAACTTTCTTGCGAATGGTCGTGGTCGTGTTCTTCCGAATGAGTATGTTCTATTACATTTGCCATATTTGCTAAATAATTAATTGATGTAGGCAAATATCAACATTTTCTTCATGCAACAGGTAGTCATAAAGA
>NZ_JAYWCU010000129.1:0-4157 GCF_043780375.1 Emticicia sp.
AGAGAAAATTTGATGTTTACAGCTTGTTCAATGTATAATTTTAGACTGGATTGTCAGAAAATTATACTAATCAAAGAAAAAATATGTTAAAAATGTCTACTGCTTTTGAGGTTAAGAGTTTATTTTTTGTTTCGTAGGTTTCTTCCCAACCTACAATCTGATGTGGAAACTCTTTTTCAAAAAATATGCTCAAATCTCTCTTACTTTCGGGGTAACTAATCTTATAATGGATAAGACTCTGACCTCTAAAAGTAGAATCGCCAGCATAAGGTTCTAAGCTAATTTTGGCCATTTCGGCTTGAATTTTCCTGTGGCGAAGACGTAAGGATGTCATGCTTGGAATAACAAACATATTGCCAGTTGGTAGTTCTTCTATCGACAAAAGACGGATTTTGGCCCATAATTCATCCTCTAAAACAGCATTATCAATATGGCTTTCTTCTTCTACTTCTTCTTCAAAATATGATTTTCCAAGTAGTTGATAGCCATTTTGTCGGTAATTTAATTGTAAAAAGCTTTGTCCACACCATTCTTGATTCGTATTGGTAACTTTCAAAGTTGAAGGAAACGTGTTCGTTTGTACAGGCGTGAAAACTGAGGTGTACATCGAGTAATCATAAATTCCTGTAACAAACTTTTTGATAAAGTTCAGTTTCAGAACCGTCGTAGCAAGTTCTTTATTATCCGATTCTAATTTCACTTGTTTATCCAACCGAAAATCTTCGGTTACAAATATCATGATTGCCTCGCCTTTATTCAATTTTCCATATTGGGCTTGTTGCAAATCATAACTACTAATTTCTGCATTTCCTTTATACCAATATTCTCTAAACCACTCACTATCAGATACTTGTGATTTTTTTTGAGAGTTTTTTTCATCGCACGAAGCCAATAATAAAAAAATAACGATTACACTGTAATATTTCATAAATGTTTTGTTGCCAAATGTCCCCCAAATTTAAGAAAATACTTTGGTATAGAGGAATTACACCAAAATTTAAGATTTTATAACAATTCCTTCCACGAAAAACTAAACACCATAATAAAAAACGTAAAAAACCATCAATCAGTATTTTGAGCGTTCAGAGATAAAAAAATAATGAATATTTACTGAACGAAAGGATGAATGTGATAGCTTTGTTACAAGAAAATTAAGCAAAAAATACGTCAAATCTTAAAAATCTTTTAATCGCAGCTAAAATGTTTGAAAAATTAAATTTTTTATTGCTATTATTAAATTTTTTAGCCTAATTCACCTCTTAGTTATCACTAATTTTTAACCCTCATGGCAACCACCCCAAAACTTAAAAAAGAATCAGAAGAAACTGTTAGCATCAAGCCACGTGAACAAAAGAAGCCGATGTTGATGGAAATTGCTTGGGAAGTCTGTAACCAAGTTGGTGGGATTTACACTGTTATTCGTTCAAAAGTGCCTTCAATGGTTGAGCAGTGGGGCGAAAACTATTGTTTAGTTGGCCCGTATTTTCCGAGTACTGCACTGATAGAGTTTGAGCCTATTGAAGACCTCGACGAATCTCCATTTGGCAAAATAGTAAAGAAAATGCAACAGATGGGCTATGAGGTTCATTATGGGCGTTGGTTAGTAACAGGCAAGCCAAAAATCGTTTTGTTTGATTTTAAAAACTTACTGAAAAATAGTAATGATTTCAAGCATAATCTTTGGGAAAAACACCAAATCTCGACTTTAAATGCCGACCCCTTAGTTGACCAAGTAATTGTTTTGGGCGAAATGATTCGTGTATTCTTGACCGAATTTGGCGAGACCTATGGCAATAAAAATGATATTATCGCCCATTTCCATGAGTGGATGGTTGCTACTCCTTTGATTGATATTCGTACTGATAAAGTGCCAATTTCAACAGTTTTTACTACTCATGCAACCATGCTTGGGCGTTATATTGCAGGAAATGAAGCTGATTTTTACGAAAAACTTTCTTCTTATAATTGGGAAGTAGAGGCCAAGCATTATGGCATAGAAGCTCAAGCAAAAATTGAGCGTTTAGCAGCTCAGAAATCACATGTTTTGACTACGGTAAGCGATGTAACTGCCAAAGAATGTGAAGTATTTTTTGGTCGAACTTGTGATTTGATTTTGCCTAATGGTTTGAACGTTACTCGTTTTGCCGCAACTCACGAGTTTCAGAACTTACACTTGAAATACAAAGAAAAAATCCACCAGTTTGTGATGGGGCATTTCTTTCAAAGTTATTCTTGGGATTTGGATAATACTTTATACTTTTTCACATCAGGACGTTATGAATTTAGAAACAAAGGCTACGATTTGACCCTCGAAGCCTTGAAACGACTAAACTTTAAATTAGTACAGGCTGGCATAGATACAACTGTTGTGATGTTTATTATCACCAAAAATCCTGTACATTCGATAAACCCAGAAGTGTTACAATCAAGGGCGGTAATGGAGGAAATTCGCCAAACTTGTGAGTCGATAGAAAAGCAAGTAGGAGAGCATTTATTTCATGCTTCGGCTTCCAATGATAATCCTAATCTACCAGATTTGAATGAATTTGTGGACGAATATTGGCGTTTGCGATTACGCCGTACGATTCAGACTTGGAAAACCAAAAAGCTTCCTCAAACAGTTACTCATTTACTTAAACAAGAAGATGAAATTACAGAATATTTAAAAGAAACCAATTTGCTAAATCATCAGCAAGACCGAGTGAAATTTGTTTACCATCCAGATTTTATTTCGCCAACTAATCCACTTTTTGGCATGGAATATAGTCAGTTTGTAAGAGGGTGTCATTTGGGGGTTTTTCCGAGCTATTATGAGCCATGGGGCTATACACCTTTAGAATGCGTTGTTCGTGGAATTCCAACAGTAACGAGTGATTTGTCGGGCTTTGGCGATTTTATGATACAATTAATGAAAGATTATGACAGCGTTGGTGTGTATGTGGTGAATCGCAAAAAGAAAAGTTACGACAAAGCAGCCGACCAATTGGCAGATATACTCTTCAAATTTGTAACCATGAATCGCCGTGACCGTATCACCCAAAGAAACCGAGTGGAGAATATTTCAGAAGTATTTGACTGGACAAATCTACGGTCATATTATGATACAGCACATGATTTAGCTCTAAAACGAAAGGGTATAACGAGAATGTAGCATTTAATATACAATTTTTAAAATACTTTAAAACGCATAAATAACTAATAGTCAGTTGTTTATGCGTTTTTTATCATAATAGCAACTTGAAATATCACAATTTTTTATAATTTTGTACTTTCAGAAATCTATTCATCAACATCTACAAATGACTTTAATTGTTGCGAGTGCTATTTTTGCCTATTTGTTAGGGTCTATACCCTCGGCCGTTTGGTACGGTAAAATCTTTCACGGAGTCGACATTCGCCAGCATGGAAGCGGCAATGCAGGAGCAACTAACTCTCTCCGTATTTTTGGTAAAAAAGCAGGAATCATTGTATTGATTTTTGATTTTCTCAAAGGTTTTCTTGCTGTTTCTCTGATCCCATATTTTTTAAAAAGTGATAATGAACTACTTCCAATGGTTATGGGGATTTTGGTCGTTTTGGGTCATATTTATCCAGTTTTTTCTCAATTTCGTGGAGGAAAAGGAGTGGCTACTGCCATAGGAGTAGTGGTGGCGGTGCTTCCGATGGCTGCGTTGGGTTGTATTGCTGTTTTTATTCTCACAGTTTTTCTGACCAAATATGTTTCTTTGGGGTCGCTTTTGGGGGCATTGGCTTTTCCTGTTCAAGTTTCTTTGAAACTGTGGAATGATATTTCTGACCCCTATTATATTGCTTTGGCTTGGCTATTCTTCATTATTTTGGCCTATACTCACCGACAAAATATTCAGAGATTAATCAAAGGAACAGAAAGCAAATTTGGTGTGAAGAAATAATGTACTAACTTTATAAATCAATCACAAACTTAAATACAGAAGCGATTTAAAGTTATTTTTTTAGAAGCCAAGCCCGAAAATTTACTGTTTGAGCGATAGCGAGTTTAAATCTTCTTGAATTTTTTGTTACTTTTTGTTTCAAGACAAAAAGTAAGGCTAAGATAAAAGCAATAATCAGCGAATTTGTAAAAGTTTAAGCATGCTCTGAATAAGCAATAAAGTTAATGAATGAAAAAGACAAATTTC
>NZ_JAYWCU010000130.1:0-3137 GCF_043780375.1 Emticicia sp.
GAGGTGAGTATAAATTGTAAGATTCTTAACAAATTTGCTCAACTTGGATTACCTGAATCACAGAAAATTATCACTTAATTCAACCGTTGCAACAAAGTCGGTAAAAACTACAAATTCAATTTCACTTCAATATAGGGTATCGTCTCCGATACTTCAAAAACATTTTCAAACTACAAGCCTTAGTATCAATAATTTAGAGTGTGAAAGTTAAAAATATTTGCTCAAAGTAGTAAATTTTGACTATATTTATAGTCTAAAAATTGATTTTGATTGTCTAATGCTTTTTGACAATCCATCATTTAATATTCACCATCGCACGAACAATCCATTATTTTTTCTGAAAAATGCAATTCTCTCACCTACATAATCATACCCAGTTTTCCCTGCTCGATGGTGCTTCTGACATCAAAAAACTTTTCAAAAAAGCCCAAGCCGATAATATGCCAGCCATGGCAATTACCGACCACGGTAATATGTTTGGTGTCTTTGATTTCGTGTCAACTGCTGCCAAATTTGGTGTAAAACCAATCGTTGGTTGTGAGTTTTATGTGGTAGAAGACCATCATCGCAAGCAATTTACGAAGGAACAAAAAGACAAACGTTTCCACCAATTATTATTGGCAAAAAATGCAAATGGCTACAAAAACTTGGTCAAACTATGCTCTTTAGGCTATATTGAAGGACTTTATGGCAAATATCCTCGTATCACGAAAGCGATGATTGAGCAATATAAAGATGATTTGATTGCTACAACTTGCTGTATTGGTGCGTCAGTTCCGCAAATGATTTTGAAGAAAGGAGAAGAGGAAGCCGAAAAAGAGTTTCAGTGGTGGTTGGATAGATTTGGTGAAGATTATTATGTAGAATTACAACGCCACGAGATTCCCGAACAGATTCAAGCAAATGCTGTTTTGATGAAGTTTGCCAAGAAATACAATGTCAAAATCATTGCTTCCAATGACAGTCATTATGTTGACCAGCAAGATTGGGTGGCTCACGATATTTTGCTTTGTGTCAATACCAACGAAAAAGTTTCGACTCCTTCGGCAAAAGACTTCAATGATGAAGAGGGTACGGCAAAAAATACCCGTTTTGCTTTTTATAATGACCAGTTTTATTTCAAAACTACGGAGGAAATGACTAAACTTTTTAGTGATATTCCGGCGGCGATTGATAATACGAATGAAATTGTTGGAAAAGTAGAAACTTTGAAGCTAAAGCGTGATATTATGCTTCCCAATTTTCCGATTCCTGATGCCTTCAAAATTCACTCCGATGATGTGCTTAATCAGTGGGAATATTTGAAGGATATGACTTTTGAAGGTGCAAGAAAAAGATATAGTGAGATTACAAGCGAAGTACAAGAGCGTCTTGATTTTGAGCTTTTTACAATCAAATCAATGGGTTTTGCAGGATATTTCTTAATTGTTGCCGATTTTATAAAGGCAGGGCGAGATATGAATGTGATGATTGGACCAGGTCGTGGCTCGGCTGCTGGCTCGGCGGTTGCTTATTGTATTGGCATTACGAATATTGACCCTATAAAATACCAACTACTTTTTGAGCGTTTCTTGAATCCTGATCGTAAATCAATGCCCGATATTGATACTGATTTTGATGATGAAGGTCGCCAAAAAGTGATTGATTATGTGGTTAAGAAATATAGCAAAAATCAAGTAGCTCAAATCATTACATATGGTACGATGGCTACCAAATCGGCTATTAAAGATGTTTCTCGTGTAATGGAATTGCCGCTCGCCGATGCCAATTATATAGTAAAACTCGTGCCTGATAAGCCTGCTTATGGCATCGATTTCGAGAAAATGGTTAATTATCCTTTGGATGGAAAAGGTAGTTTGAGCGAACTAGGAATTCAACCTGACGAAATTGAAAATGTCAAGAAATTTAGAATAATGTATAATGGTAATGACCTGACAGGCAAGGTTTTACAACAAGCTCATCGTTTAGAAGGCAATATCAGAAACACGGGAATTCATGCAGCGGGTATCATCATAGCACCCGAACCATTATACAATATTTTGCCAGTTTCTACCTCAAAAGAAACTGAATTGTTGATAACCCAATACGAAGGAAAAATTATTGAAGATGCGGGTGTAATCAAGATGGATTTTTTGGGTTTACGAAACTTAACCATCATAAAAGATTGCCTCCGAATGATTAAAGAAAATCATGACGTAACCATTGATATTGATAATATTCCGCTCGATGATAAACTAACTTACGAATTATTTCAAAGGGGTGAAACCAATGCAGTTTTCCAATTTGAATCTGACGGTATGAAAAAATACATGAAAGATTTGAAACCCGATAGATTGGACGATTTGATTGCCATGAATGCCTTGTATCGTCCTGGTCCGATTGCTTATATTCCTAACTTTATCAACCGCAAGCATGGTCGAGAGGAAGTTAAGTTCGATTTGCCTGATATGGAAGAATATTTGGGTGAAACTTATGGAATTACTGTTTATCAAGAACAAGTGATGCTTCTATCGCAAAAATTGGCAGGTTTCTCGAAAGGAGATGCCGACGTTTTGAGAAAAGCGATGGGTAAAAAAGATCGAAATATGATTGATAAACTCAAACCTCAGTTTATTTCGGGTGCTGTTGCCAAAGGACATGATGCCAAAATCTTAGAAAAAGTTTGGTCCGATTGGGAGGCATTTGCTTCGTATGCCTTCAATAAATCGCATTCTACTTGTTACGCTTTTGTGGCTTATCAAACGGCTTATTTAAAGGCTCATTACACCTCAGAATACATGGCGGCCGTAATGACTTCTCAATTAGGGAATATTGATAAAATTACATTTTTCATGGAAGAGTGTAAAGCTTTGGGCTTGCAAGTGCTTGGCCCCGATGTGAACGAATCACAAAAACAATTTAGTGTAAACAAAAAAGGTGAAATTCGCTTTGGAATGGGTGCCATTAAAGGTTCTGGAGATGCCGCTGTCGATGCCGTTATTGAAAAAAGAAATGAGGGAGAATTTAAAGATATTTTTGATTTTATTACCCGTGTTAATCTTCGTACCGTAAACAAAAAAACACTCGAATCTTTTGCTTATGCAGGGGCTTTCGATTGCTTTGAAGATTTACATAGAGCTCAATACTTTGACGAAACC